>DAOVYZ010000332.1 GCA_030635365.1 Bacteroidales bacterium | reverse complement strand
CAATAGGAAATAACAAAATAAATTTTTCATAACCACAAGATTTAAACTCAGGTCAAATGTATTACCTTATACAACAGGGTTCAGAAAATTTAGACATAGGGGGGCTTATGTTGCTCAGAGAACCGAATATTGCATTATAATGTTATTGGGTTAATTTTTAATGTTATTAAACTTTATAGGGATGTAATTAGTCGAAATTTTAATATTTCATTCTTTTACTGTATATTAAAACTTTAATTTTACCGTTATAAACTATTTTTATGCGTGCTTTTATTAGAAATAACGACCGATTAGTTATTCGGGTACTATGGCATATCCTATTTTGGATTTGTTATATATTGTTAAATGCAATTTCACCAAGTATCTTGGGTGTTGATAATATTTTTTTAAAAGATTTGAATTTTGTTATTGTTCAATTACCTTTAAAAATTGTAGCTACATATGCCTTAGTGTATTTCTTTATTCCTAAATTTTTACTTAACAGAAGGTATTATATCTTTTTTGCAATTTTAATCCCCATGGCTTTTATTTTAGGAACATTTCAAAGATATATTTTGGGAGTAACGTTATATCCAATTTATTATCCTGAGCATGTAGCCGAACACGGAGTAATATATTGGCCAAAAGTATTCTATGCTATAGTTGATATATACTCAATAGCTGCTGTAGCTGCTGTAATAAAACTTTTAAAGCAGTGGTTTAATACCGAACAATTAAACAATTCTTTAAAGCAGGAAAAACTAGCTGCTGAATTAAAATTTCTTAAAGCTCAGATTCATCCTCACTTTTTATTTAATACATTAAATAATTTGTATGCCCTCACATTAAAAAAATCATCAAAAGCACCTGAGGTAGTTTTGAAACTTTCCGATTTATTAGATTATATGTTATATGAATGTAATGTGCATAGTGTTTCATTGGAAAAAGAAATAAAATTGTTAGAAAACTACATTGCTCTCGAAAAGATCAGGTATGGTGACGATTTAAAAGTTGATTTTAACATAGAAGGTAATATAAGTAATTTTCAAATATCACCCATGTTATTATTGCCTATGGTTGATAATGCATTTAAACATGGCGTAAGTAGAGAAATTTATAAAAAGTGGGTAAATATTAACTTGCAAATAAAAGATAATATACTGGAGTTTAGTATAACAAATAGCAAAGATTCAAAAAAGGTTAACGATAAAAATTCTTATGCCGAAGGTATTGGTTTAAAGAATGTAATGCGCAGGTTAGAGTTAGTATATAAAAATAAACATCAATTAAAGATTGATGATAAGGGTGAAAGTTTTGAAGTTGCACTGCTAATAGATACTGGTATTAAGTCAAGCATGAACTAATCTATAAACCTGTCAGGATTTTGAATCCTGACAGGTTTTGAAAACAGAAAGTCACGACATTTTGTAATTGACATAACACTAGTGAATAAATAAGGTATGGTTAAAACAAAGTGTATAATAATTGATGATGAACCCTTAGCAATTGAGGTGATTGAAAATCACCTCGCAAAATTTGAAGATTTTGATATAGTTGCAAAATGTAATAATGCAATTACCGCATTTGAGATAATACACAAAAAGAATATAGATCTTATTTTTCTCGATATACAAATGCCAAAAATTACCGGTGTTGATTTTCTTAAGACATTAAAAAATCCACCTAAAGTTATATTTACCACTGCGTATAGAGATTACGCAATTGATGCTTATGAGCTGGATGTTATTGATTACCTGTTAAAACCAATTTCGTTCGAAAGGTTCTTGAAAGCAATAAATAAATACTACGAGGTATCAGGTAAAGATTTAACAATTTATAGTGCACAAGCAAATAATGCACCTATACCTGAATCGTATACTTATATTAAGGCAGATAAAAAATTATATAAAGTATATTTAAAAGATATAATATACATAGAAGCTCTTAAAGATTATGTAAAAGTTGTTTGCCGGAAAAAATCATTGGTCACTAAACACCAAATTAGCTCTTTTGAAGAAAAATTGCCACCTGAAATATTTCTACGAATCCACAGGTCGTATATTGTTAATATTTCTATGATCGAGGCATTTAATACAACCGAAATAGATATTTTGGATAGGCAACTTCCCATAGGTAGAAGCTATAAGAATCAGGTATTGAAAGTCCTGCATTTTAACGAAGGAAACATTTAATTCGCCTTATTTACAATTATTCAAATACATAAATTGAGTTTAGAATAATTACTTTTCGTTTTCAAAAAATAGTTGATAGGAAAGAATGATTAACTTTATAATTTCAAGTTATAATTCTTTTTTTCTTTTACTTTTGTTATTTTAAATCATTTAGCCGAACTGATCCCGAGCGGTAGGGGGATCTCAAGGGTTTTATTCCCCGCACCTTGGTGCGTATAAAAAGATAATATTCCATTGAGATACCTCGTTAGCTTGTGCTGCGAGGAGGTTCATTTTAAATAAATCAAAGAATGAAGCATATTGGTATATGTATAATTATGATTTTAGTGTTGGGTTCTTGTAAGAATCAACAGGAAAATCGAAATGTCAATACTAGAGTGGTAACAGTGAGTATACTTCCACAAAAATATTTCATCGAAAAAATAGCCACTAATACTATTGAAGTAAATGTAATGATACCCCCGGGAGCCAGCCCTGTAACATACGAACCTACTCCAAAACAAATGAAAGAACTGTCATCTTCAAGTGTATATTTTAGAATTGGGCATATTGAGTTTGAGAAATCCTGGATGAAAAAATTACAGGATATTAACCCTAAAATGGATATAATCAATATATCAAAAACAGCAAATTTAATTGAACCTGATCATAAACATGAAGGAGTGCATAATCATGAGGGGCATCATTATCATGGAGTTGATCCACATATATGGCTTTCACCAAAAGAGGTAAAAAAACAAACTGAAATTGTGTATAAATATTTCATTAATAAATACCCGAAGTCTGAGCCAGAGATTACAAATAACTATGAGTCCTTTAAAGAGGAAATTGATAGCCTGGACTTGTTTATAACAGATAAGTTAAAGCCATTTAAGGGAAAGAAGTTTTTGATTTACCATCCGGCATTAACATATTTAGCACGTGATTATGGTTTAGAACAAATTACCATTGAAATTGATGGTAAAGAGCCAACACCGGCAAATATTCAAAGAATTATTGATACAGCTATAAAGGAAAATATAAAGATTGTATTTGTGCAAAAACAATTTAATACGAATAATGCAGAGGTTATTGCTCAAGAGATAAAAGGTAGAGTTGTTCAAATTGATCCTTTGGCAGAGAACTGGGGGGAGAATATTAAATTAATTACTGATGAAATAGTGAAATCATATTCACTAAACTAAGTTTTTGATGGGTAAAATATTAGAATTAAAATCAATATATGCGGGTTATAATGATGAAGTAATTCTTAAAGATGTTTCATTAGAGATTTGCGATGATGACTTTATAGGTATAATTGGCCCTAATGGTGGAGGTAAAACAACTTTGCTAAATGTTATACTCGGACTTATCAAACCTATGAAAGGAACAATAGAGTTTTTTGATACTATAAGCCCCGGACATAATAATAGAATAGGTTATTTGCCACAAATCAATGAAATTGACAGGAAGTTTCCGATAACAGTTAAAGAAGTAGTATTGTCAGGATTGATTTATGGATCGAAAGCTTTAATTAAATATTCAAAACCTGATAAAGCGAAAGCAAATGAAACACTTGACAGGTTGGGTATTTGTGATATAAGTAGATCGACAATAGGAGAGCTTTCCGGGGGGCAGATGCAAAAAGTACTTTTAGCAAGGGCATTGGTATCATCGCCACGGTTATTAATTTTAGATGAACCCAATACTTTTGTTGATAACCAATTTGAGGGTGAATTGTATGAGTTCCTTAAAGAGTTAAATAATGAAATGTCCATAGTTATTGTTTCACATGATGTAGGAACTATATCGACTTATATAAAGACAATAGCCTGTGTTAACAGGGGGTTGCATTACCATAATTCTAATAAAATAACCGAAGAACAATTGGCTTCATATAATTGCCCGATAAAGCTTATTACTCATGGAGAGGTACCTCATACCGTATTAAAAAAACATGATCATTAAATGATATTAGAATTATTTCAATATAAATTCATTATAAACTCATTAATGGCCGGAATACTCGCCAGTATTAGCTGTGGAATAATAGGGACCTATATAGTAACCCGAAGAATGGTTTTTCTGAGTGGAGGAATAACGCATGCATCATTTGGAGGTATTGGCATTGGGTATTATTTGGCTTTTAATCCAATAATATCTGCAGCAATTTTTGGAGTGCTATCAGCTTTGGGGATTGAATTCATAGCAAAAAGATCTGAAATTAGAGAAGATTCGGCTATTGGAATTTTATGGTCATTTGGAATGGCAGTAGGCATAATGTTTATTTTTCTAACACCGGGTTATGCTCCAAATTTAATGTCATATCTTTTTGGAAGTATCTTAACGGTTTCGTCATTGGAAATATATTTAATGATTGGATTATGCATTATTCTTATTTTGATATTCACCCTTTAT
>DAOVYZ010000103.1 GCA_030635365.1 Bacteroidales bacterium | reverse complement strand
TTTGTGGTATAATGACAAAATGTTGTTACACAGAGTTTCACAAAGAAGACCCAAAGTTTCGCAAAGTAGAAAAAACTATAATTCTTTATTTTTTTTAACTTTTAGGACAGCCTCATTATTTTAATACTTCATTTGTTTAATTACTGAAAAAGCTTTATCAATATCCTGATCTTTAAGTATTAATGAAAATTCGTTAGAAGTAGATATAACTTCCAAAATATTAATGCCATCCCAAGCTAATGCTCTAAATATATAATAATATAATCCTGGTTGAATTACGTTCTCTTCAGGAAGCTTAATTGTGATAGATGATAAATTGTCACTATACGATATTAGTTTTTCACCTTCAAAAATATTGGGAATATCATTTTTTATTTTATCACTCATTACGAAGGTAATTTCGTACACTCCTTGAGAAATGGTATAAAAAAAATCCTTCCTTTCATTTATAAGTTCAAGCAATTTTTGTTGGCATTTTAAAATGGAGTCTGAATTTCGAAAAGTATAATCAACCAGGTTTGATCTAACTACGATATCTCCTATTTTTTTCATTAGCAAGTCTAGTTTCTTGGTTAATTTTAACTTACTTGATGACTCAAATCTTCGCAAAGACATTATTATAGCACCGTCATTAACTTTTTTCTTTAATAAATTTTCAATATCAGGTTTTATGAATTTAGCCAGGGATGAAAAATTAAGAATGTTATCATTTAGTGCTTCAACAATAAATGGTTTCTTGTTAAGAATTACATCAACAGCCTGAGAAATAGTGATCATAAAGCTATATTTAATAATAAATGTTAAATATATAACAAAATGTTATTAATGTGTAATTATTGGAATGTTTTTTTCTTTATCGCTTTTTGTTAGAATACTTTTGACAAAAAATAATCAATATGAAAGTATTAAAATTTGGAGGAACTTCTGTTGGTGGTTACGGCCAAATTAGAAAAGTTGTAAAACTTATTTCTGATGATAATAGAAAAATTGTTGTTTTTTCTGCTATTGCAGGAGTAACAAATCTAATATCGGAATTTATTCAGCAATTAAGAAAGAAAAATCAGGTTACTTCAAAGCAAATTTTAAAACTTATTGAAGAAACACATCTGAATATTATAGATAAACTTTTAACAAGTAAGGATTTTAAGCAAATTGCAAATAGAAAAGTTAAAAGTTCAATGGATATTTTTTATAAGTTGTTGGGTAAAAAGGTAACTCTTCTGGATGAAAAAAGGTTATTTGCACAGGGAGAGCTCCTGTCTTCAATGATTATATATATTTATATGCTTGAGCAGGAAATTGATGTTGCTTTACTTCCTGCCTTAAAGTATATGAAAACAAATAAATTTAAAGAACCGGATTACAAGTACATAAAAACAAAATTAAATCGTGAGCTTGACAAACATAAAGGATGTAGGCTTTTTATAACAAATGGTTTTGTTTGTAATAATAATAGAAATAAAATTGATAATTTAGGACGTGGAGGGAGCGATTTTACAGCTACAATTATTGGCAAGGCAATTGAGGTTAATGAAATTGAAATATGGTCTGATGTAGATGGGTTACATAATAATGATCCGAGATATGTAGAAAAGACAGAATCAATAAGTAATCTTTCTTATGATGAAGCGGGAGAGCTAGCGTATTTTGGGGCAAAAATATTACATCCATCAAGTATTAAACCAGCCCGGGATTTAAATATTCCGATAATTTTACGAAATACTTTAAACCCTGATGCTTCAGGGACTGTTATATCAGACTACACAGTATGTAAAGGGTTAAAAGCTATTGCTGCCAAAGATGGGATAACAACTATAAAGATTAAATCTGGAAGAATGATGCAAGCATACGGGTTTTTGCGAAAAATATTTGAAATTTTCGAAAAATATGAAACATCGGTTGATATGCTCACAACTTCTGAAATATCGGTTGCTATGACTATCGATAATAATACCTTTCTAGGTGAAATAATTGCTAAATTGTCTCAATTGGGTGAAATAGAAGTCATAAAGAACCAAAGTATAATTTGCATTGTTGGCAATTATGAAAAAAACAGGAATGTATCTATTCAGAATATTGTTGAGGGTTTTGAAACCATTCCAATTCGAATGATTTCTTTTGGAGCCAGTAGAATTAATATTTCTATTGTTGTTGATACAGATAATAAAATTGAGGCTCTCAATTTATTGAATAATCAAATATTTAAAGGGCAAACATGTTTAGTGAGCAATTAATATCGTCATTTGGGTTAAAAAAAACACCATTTTATTATTATGATACAGGTTTGTTGCATAAAACCCTTTTTGCCATAAAAGAGGTAGCAGTCCTGTTTAATTATAATATTCATTATGCTGTTAAGGCGAATGCAAATGAAAGAATCTTACAAATTATTAGCAGCTATGGATTGGGAGCAGATTGTGTTAGTGGTAATGAAATTGATCAGGTAATAAAAAATGGGTTTAACCCAAAACAAATTGTTTTTGCCGGAGTTGGAAAAACAGATGAGGAAATTACTTTTGCTATCAATAGCAATATAGCTTGCTTTAATTGTGAATCAATTCAGGAGCTAGAAGTTATAAATGATATTGCTGGATCGCTAAGCAGGAAGGTTAATGTTGCATTACGCATAAATCCTAATCTTGATGCAAATACACATCACAATATTACAACAGGTTTAAACACAAACAAATTTGGAATACCATACAATGATTTTTTGCTAATAATTGAGGATTTTAAGAAATATGAGAATTTAAATATTGAAGGATTACATTTTCATATAGGTTCTCAAATCACCGATTATAGAGTTTTTAACAAGTTATGCAAACGAGTTAATGAATTCAATAATTTTCTTTTAGGTAAAAGTGTTAATATCAGGCATATTAATTTAGGTGGTGGTTTGGGAATTGATTATGATGAGCCTGAAAATCAAATCCCTGATTTTCAGGCTTACTTTGAGATCTTTAATAAAAACCTGGAAGTAAGGACTGGGCAGGTTATTCATTTTGAACCCGGGAGGTCGATTGTCGGGCAGAGTGGAATATTGGTTACAAAAGTTCTTTATGTCAAAAACAATGGTGATAAAAAAACCATAATACTTGATGCCGGGCTTACAGAATTGCTTCGTCCTGCATTGTATCAATCAAATCATAAAATTGTGAACCTAACATCAAGTAAAGAGCTTGACGTTTATGATATTGCCGGTCCAATTTGTGAAACTACTGACTATTTTGGTAGATCAGTTCAGTTACCGGAAACAAGCAGAGGTGATTTATTAGCTATTTATTCAACAGGAGCTTATGGTGAAGTTATGGCTTTACATTATAATATGCGCCCCCCTGCTGAAAAATATTATTCTGAAGAGTTAATTCTGTAAGAACGAGAGTTATCTTTAATATTAACAAAATGTTAAGCACCCGATAACGTTAAGCTGCTGGTAAATCGAAGTAAATTATAGTGATTAAAATTTTGTAGCAGGGATTGTGATATGAAATGTAGATCCTTTACCAGGTTCACTTTCGGCCCAAATATTACCATTATTTTTTTCAATAAATTCTTTGCATAAAAGCATTCCCAAACCGGAACCTGCCTCGTGGTTTGTACCAGAAGTAGTATAAAAACTGGATGAGTCAAATATCTTTTGTGAAGTTTCTTCGTCAAATCCAACTCCGGTATCTTTAACGGAAACTTTGTTGAACTGTAAGTTACGTTCGACATTAATTTCTATTGTGCCTCCTTTACGTGTGAACTTTAGGGCGTTTGAAATCAAATTTCGAATAATAGTTAATATCATATTTTTGTCAGCATAAACATCAAAATTTTCTTTCATCGCAATATCAATGTTTATGTTTTTATGACCGGCAATTGTTCTGAAAAGTTGAAGAACTTTATTCATTGCTACATTTAAACTAAAAATCTCGGGAGCAAAGGAAACTTCACCTCTTTGACTTTTTGCCCAAAATAATAGATTCTCTAAAAGGTCACTTACCGATTGAATTGACTTCATAAAAACATTAAAAGATTCAAATAACTCCTTACTTTGAATTACTTTTTCGTCTTCTAACAGCATTTCAATTAAGGTCTTGAGGTTTCCAATAGGGCCCCGCAGATCATGACTAATAATCAGGAACATTTTGTCTTTAGTGCTATTAATATTATCCAGTTCTTTTTTTCGTTGTTCAAGCAAGTTGTTCTGAGCCCTTTTATATTTTAAGGTAATAAGGGCATAAATAAATATTGAGATTATTGATACCAAAACTATTAAAAGAGCAGCATTATATGTTCTTGCTCGACGAAGTTCGAGTTCTTTTATTTTTTTGTTCTTATTTAATAAATCTATTTCAGATTGCTTTCTTTGTTTTTCGAATTTGTATTCAAGATTAAATATTTTTTCAGAAAGTTGCTGATTAAACAGGGTGTCATTGTATTTTATTATGCTTTCCAGATTTTGCGAAGCGGATCTATAATTACCTGTTTTTAGATTAATATCAGATAATATTTTGAAATTATCCCTGATTATTAATTTTGCACCAATCTCACGTGCTACCTTCATACTTTTTTCTGCGTTTTTTTTTGCCATTCCATAATACCCATTCCTGTAATATACTTTGGAAATCATCGTATAAATATTAGCACACAAATCTTTATCAGAATTCTTATCTACAGTATTAAGTGATTTTTCATAATTTCTTAGTGCTTCTGTGTAATTGCCTAGTTTAAACTTATTGTCCCCAATATATTTATAACAAACTGCCTGACCCGATATTTGACTTATTTCCATTCGTAAATCAAGAGCAGTATTGAAACTTTCGATGGCGGAAAGGTGCTCCTTTTTTAGCATTTTCGCTCTACCAATGTTCAAATGAATATAGCCAAGCATTCTTTTGTGATTTAGATTTGTGGCTATTCTTAATGCTTTATTTAGATTTTCAATCGCATTATAATAATATTCCTGATATATATTTAAATTTCCAATATTAATATATGCGTATCCTTCCTGTTCAAGTTCACCATATTTCTTTGCAAGCTCTAATCCCTTGTAGTAAAAGTCAATTGACTCCGAGTAATTACCCAGGATTCTATAAGCAACGCCAATAAACCCATGCGCTTGCACCAGGTTTTCGTTATCTCCAAACTTTTCTGCGAGGCTTATTGCTTGCAGCCCATAACTAATAGCTTTTTCTGGGTCTGAATTTCTCAATTTCCAACTTAGTTCATTTAAAATATCAGCTTTCAATGAGTCTTCAACAAAATTTAATCTTTTATACAGACTATCTACCTGGGAGTTATTATAGGCGAATAAACTTGATACGATAATCAAGCAAAATAAAAATATAGTGATTTTTTTCATCAGATTTTTGTAGTATATACGCTGGTGCAAATGTATATAAAAAATTAAAATAGCTTTTGAGTTATATTAAATGTTAATCAAATTTATTTATCATGTACTATAAATCTCCGCAATATCATTGTTTTTCCTTCTCTATATGTTAATAAGGATTTTTAATCTTAATAAAATTCCTTTAAATTTAGATTATATTGGTTTGATCTTTGTAAACACAAAAACATAATTCTAAAATACATTTGTTATGAAAAAATTGGGACTTATTATTCTTACTCTAATATTAACTAATTCGGTATTTTCTCAACGTGAGGGAAAAACCAGTTTTGAGCCAGAAAAAATTAAAGTTGCTAAAACATATAAAGTGCCGGAAAAACTGGGTATTGACATTATTATAAAAGATAATAGAAGTTCTTCTCGTTTGTACAGTGAAAAAGTTATTAGGTCAATTGCAGGATATATTAAAGAAAGTTACCCACAAACAAATATCAATTTTATCAAAAATCCCAGAAAGGAACTAAAGTCTGAAATAAGTAAAGTAGTAGTAAAAATTGATATTGTTGATTATTTTGTTGTGCGTAAGGCAAACAAATGGATAGCTAAAACAACGATTGATCTTGTTGTTTTTGATTTGAGGGGCAATAAAATAAAAAGATATAAAGAGAGGGTAAATCAGATCTCTGAAAAACCAAATACAAATGCAGCACAATCGGCAAAGTTAGCTTTGAAGACCTCATTTAAAATAGCGTTGGTAAAATCAATCAAATATCTTGAGACTTCAATAAAAGGGGAAGGCAAATTCGAATATATTGATAGAGTAAAAGATGATAAGGCAGAGTTGAAAGCAGATAATAAACAGAATGTAGATGGGAATATTAATGATAAGAAAGAACCTCAATTTATTTCAGATATAGATGTAAACATTCCAGTTATTTCCGAGAAAAATGTAAATAGATATGCGTTGATTATTGGAAACGAGGATTACAATTCATATCAAAAGGGTTTAACCGGTGAAGTTAACGTTGAGTTTGCTGAGGGTGATGCAAAAATATTTAAAGAGTATGCAACAAAAACTTTAGGAGTTCCTAATGAAAATGTTATTTTAATGATTAACGCACAAGTTGTTGAGTTTAGTAAGTCAATTGAGAAAATAAATGCAATTATTAAAAACCTTGAAGGTGAAGCAGAAGTTATTTTCTATTATGCAGGACATGGATTTCCTGATGAAGAAACAAAAGAGCCATATTTAATTCCAGTGGATGTTAGCGGTACAGATCTTAAATATGCAATAAGTTTAAATGATATTTATAAGAAATTTACTGAATACCCTTCGAAAAGAGTAACGGTATTTCTTGATGCTTGCTTTAGTGGAGGTGCCAGAAATCAGGGATTATTAGCTGCAAGAGGTGTAAAGGTGTCTCCCAAAGAAAATTTACTAAAAGGAAATTTAGTTGTTTTTAGCGCAAGTTCAGGGACACAATCTTCATTACCATATAAAGAACAACAACATGGTTTGTATACATATTTCTTACTAAAAAAGATACAGGAAGTAAAAGGGGAGATTAGCTTATCAGGTCTGTCCAATTATTTGAGTAAGCAAGTATCAGTTAAATCAGTTATGATAAATGAAAAAGAACAAAATCCACAAGTAAATATAAGCCCTGACATTGAAGATACATGGGCTGAAATGAAATTGAAATAAGGTAACCTCTAATAATTGGTTTTGTAAATGAAAGTGAGCGAAAAAGATCAGTACAAGGCGGAAGGTAAAATATTCCACAGGCATAGCAGCAGCTACGTCGAGGAAAGATTTTTCCTGACAACGAAGTAATGATTTTTTGTAGCCACTTGTAATAAAAAGTAATTATTAGAGGTTGCCAAATTATATAATCTCCGTAACTTTGAAGCCCTGCAATTTTGTGGGCTTTTTTATTTAACAACGAAAAATTTAACTAGAGTTGTAATAATTTAGCAAGATTTAATACTAACAAGTCAAAATAATAATACAATATAAATGGAACTATTAAGAGCTCAAAATATTGAGAAAAAATTTATTAATCATTTGGCATTAGATGATGTTAATGTTAGTATACCGGAAAATAGTATTTATGGCTTATTGGGGCCTAATGGAGCCGGAAAAACTACTTTAATCAGAATTATTACCAGAATTACTGCCCCTGATAAGGGAAAGATTATTTTAAAAGGAAGGGCTTTACAACCGGAGGATGTGCACAGAATTGGTTATTTGCCTGAAGAAAGGGGCTTATACAAAAAAATGAAAGTGGGAGACCAGGCTTTATATTTAGCACGCCTAAAAGGATTATCGAAAAGTGATGCTTTAAAAAGACTAAAGCATTGGTTTGAAAAATTTGAAATGCAAGCCTGGTGGGATAAAAAGGTAGAAGAACTTTCCAAAGGGATGGCCCAAAAGGTACAATTTATTACTAATATCTTACATGAACCGGAATTATTGATATTTGATGAACCTTTTAGTGGATTTGACCCTATCAATGCAAATTTGCTTAAACAAGAAATCCTTGAACTTAAAAAGAAAGGGGCTACCATTATTTTTTCTACACATAACATGGGTTCTGTAGAAGAGTTGTGCGATCATATTACGCTAATTAATAAGTCAAAAAATATTCTTGAAGGACAAATAGATGATATCCGGGAAAAGTATAAATCAAATATTTATGAGATTTCATTTAATGGAGATATTGAAAAACTTGAAAATTCATTGAATTCTCATTATGAGCTTATTGATAAAAAGAAAGTAAATGGACATAATGCTGTTCAAATAAAGTTATTGAATCAAACAAATGAGAACGAATTACTTTCACTAATTATTCCTGCTGTAGAAATAATTTCATTTAATGAAGTTGTGCCAAGTATGAACGATATTTTTATAAAAGTAGTTAATGAGCATAAGAATTGAATGAGTTGTAATAAAGAATTAAACACATGAATAAAATAAAACTTATAATATCAAGAGAATATTTAACCAGGGTTAAGAAAAAAACATTTATCGTAATGACCATCATAGGGCCTATTCTTTTTGCGTCTTTAATGGTTGTTCCAGCTTGGTTAGCTACTATAGAAGATACAGAGATAAAAAATATAGCTGTTTTAGATAATTCCGGGATTTTTACAGATAAAATTACAGATACGGATTATATTAAATTTAGGTATCTCGAAAAAGCAAGTTTAGATGAAGTGAGACATAGTTTTACTGATTCCGGGTACTATGCAGTATTACAAATATTACCAAGTAGTTCAATTGACTCTGGTTATGCTGTTAACCTTTTTTCGAAAAAGCAACCAAGTTTTGCAGTTAAGGCACATATTACAAATTCAATGGAGAGAGAGTTGAAAAATAAGAAATTACAGGATCATGGGATAGATGAGGAGGTACTTAATTCAATTAAATCAGATGTTTCAGTACGTACAATTCAATGGACAGATGACGGTGAAGAAAAAGAAAGTTCAACAGAAATTTCGATGATAGTAGGATATGTCAGTGGTTTTCTTATCTATTTCTTTATATTTATGTTTGGTGCTCAGGTTATGAGAGGCGTTATTGAAGAAAAATCAAATCGTGTTGTTGAAATAATTATTTCTTCGGCAAGGCCTTTTCAGTTAATGATGGGGAAAATAGTTGGGATTGCCTTAGTAGGTTTAACACAGTTTTTGTTATGGGTAGTTTTAACCACAGTAATTTTGTTCGGACTCAAAACAGCATTCTTTCCTGAGTTAGGTACACCAAATACTCAGGAGGTCGTAGTTCAGGATTTATTTGAAAATGAAGATTTGACTCAGCAGGTTGAGACTATTCAACCTCAAAATTTGGAT
>DAOVYZ010000482.1 GCA_030635365.1 Bacteroidales bacterium | reverse complement strand
TTGTACGCGTTCCAATCATCGGCCCTTTTGCTACCTGTTCATTAAAACTGTTGACGGTTGCAAAGACACCCTTAGGTGTCTTGAGAAGGATCTTTGATGCTGTATATGTTTGATAATTATCCTTCTCTTTCTATATAATACTAATAAGGTAGTCTCTCTCATCTTTGGTTAATGTAACCTTGTATCTTTTTGCCATAATAATTAAGTATTTAGCCAAAGATACAAATAATATACGTCATATTACGCTTGACTTGACACTAGTATGTTCTTCATTAAACATTTTTTTACTACTATGCATTCATTGCAATAAAAACAATTAGGTAAATTAAAGTGTTTAAATATTTTATGGTTTGAAGCAAAATCAGCTAAAACAATGTCAACTATTTCCGTTTCATAAAACTTCACTAGATTTTTATGAATCTTTTCAGTCCCAATATTATTTAATTTAAACCATAAAAAATCTCTAATACAAAGGAAATATAACCTGTCATTATTATCATTGTTATTTTCCAAATACTTTACAATTGCCAGATATGAGTTTTTAATATCATTCGTAAAATAAAACAGCATTACCAGAAAAAGATTGTAATCCAATTCTTTCAATTCATAATTAAGATTATAAAATAACAAATGTTCAAATTCCTTATTTTTAACAATACGTTCAGATAAAGTAACTAAATCTTGTTTTTTTGAGTTTAAGATATTATTTGCAGTAATAATTAAGTTATTATCAGTTGAAAAAATCTCTTCACAATTTTCACTCATACCAGGTATATATATAAAATAAGAAGGAAATCCTAAAAACGATACATCTCTTATAAAAACATCATAATTTTGTCTTTTTATCACCCTGAAAAGGTAATCCAGATCAGTATCATCATTTTCCGAAATATAATTTTCAAACCCGGTAAATTCATAAGTAAAATACTCATCAAAAATATTTTTTGACCATTGCCCTGTTCCATCTGTTACTGTAGCCGAATAATGTTTAAACAGATTTTTTTTTATATCATCCATTTCTGCATTATTAGAAAAATAAATATTCTTAAACCTTTTGGAATTAGTTCCTTGAAATAATTCTGTAAGACATCTTTCAAGGGCAGAAATAGGAGAAGGATCAGCTCCTAAGTGAAATGAATATTTATTATTATTTTTATCAATTACTAATATTCCAATCACGGGCAAACTAAGATCTAAAGAACAATCTTTAATAATAATTTTAAATCCAAATTTTTCTTCCATTAATTTAATTTGCCTATAAATATTAGTTTCTTCAAACAATTCTATTGGAATATCCGGAGGTACAATTTTATTGAAATAAATCTTCTTTATAACATATCTCTCCATTATTTCAGAAATGCCTTGAATAATAGCCTCTTTCGGGGTATTCCCTGCGCTCATTCCGTTAGATGTTGTAAATCTTTTAATTAGAAGTATTGGCAATAATTCAACTTTGGCATTAAATACATCATAAAATGGTGTAAATATCCTAAGTTGCTGATTGTTTTTTATTTTATTTAATAATAGGTTTCCTTTATCAAGATTCTTTAAATGCTGAACTATTGAATTAGATAAAGTCTCTTCAATTGAAAAAAGCACTTCATCAGGATATTCAATAAAATCTAATTCTAAATCTTTAAATTGAAAACAATTTTCTGAATATCTTGAAGCAAAAAATAGAAATTTACTTTTAAATAATAAATTATTTTGCAATCTTTCTATAAATTCCCCATACGCACTTGCTAATGAATATTTAATTGAAAAACCTTTCCCATTAGTGCCAATATTTAAATCCCATATTTTATCGTTTCCGATTCTAATTCTTGACGAAAATAAATTTTGGTGGTTAACGGTTGTATATTCTTCGAATACAAATATTCCCAAACTATCTAAGATGCCGCGTATTTTAGTAATTGTTTCTTCAGGAGGACTTGATTTATATTCTTTAAGTCTTTGAGGTTTAGGAATAGTACCAGTTTCTGATTGCATTTTTTTGTTTAGTTTATTGGGTTTGTAAATGTTTTTAGTTTCTAAATATTGTAAATGTTAAAAATAGCTGTAATAGGAGGCCTATAACACATTTAAACAATACATTTTAAAAAATTGTAACCGTTGATTTTTAATTTAAACATAACTCTCTATCAGTTAATTCTTATTTCTGGTAAATGGAAACCTGCAAATAAGTATGTTTTACAACATACAAGTTGTTGTAGTAATATCTTTTCTGGATAAAAATGAAAAAAGCCACATAAATTGTGGCTTTCAATATAATAGTTTTTATTGTTTTAATAATATAATATCCAAGCCTGCAATCCCTTTTCTTGAGCTATGAATTTGTATTCGGCAATGGCTTTCCTTTTATCAGCAAATGAGTTAAAACTTACAGCATGCATCCCATTACGTTCGGCAAGCTTCTCGGCTTTATAACCTTCAGCTTTTAATTTATTTAAATAGTTATTGGCATACTCTTCATTTTTAAAGCTACCTGCAATAATATAATATTTTTTACCAGGAGTAACAGCTTTTTGAGCCGGTTTGGTTGTTTCTGTTTTTACTTTTTTAGTTGCAGTTTGCTCTGTTTTTTTCTGTACAGCTTTGGTAGTGGTTTCTTTTTTTGTTGTCTTTTTAGTGGGGGTTGTCTTTTTTGCTATTTTTTCTGTTTTTACTTTATCTTTATTAAATATTTTTTTAATTGTATCAAAATTTAATATAGCCCAAACAAATATTGCCGTTAATGGAACTCCTATAGCTATTGACCAAACTAAACCTTTATTAACAGGTTTTTTTTCTTTTTTGTAACCATAGGCCGGTTTTGGCTGAGATGCTTGAGCTTTTTGTTGTGTATCAGTTTTAGATACACCGCTCGTTGGTGCAATAGGTTCTTTCTTTTCCGGTGCAAATTCTTTGAGTTTAGTTTCCGTTTTTTCCGTTGCTT
>DAOVYZ010000184.1 GCA_030635365.1 Bacteroidales bacterium | reverse complement strand
AAGATTTTTACCGGGAAAATTTTGAGAATAAATCCAATATTTTTGCATTTGTCAATGTTCCATTTACAGCAGAATCTGTTTACAATAATTCTTCGGGAAAACTAAGGGTAAATTTAAGAGAAAACAGGTTGAATTTTCAAAAAATCCCGTTTGTGGCATTGGAGATGAAATTTAAAGATGAATTTTATAAATCGCAACTCATTGTTTTTTCAAAAGACAGTTTATACGAAAAACAGCTGGTGAAAATTAAAGATAGAGTTGTTATGTTGGAATCTGAAAGTGCTGAGTTGGAGCAAAAACTGGGGGTAAAGCAAGACAGTCTTCATTTAATATCAGATGAAGTGCAAGATCCTTTTACAATTGGAGAGATAGTTATTATTGACCTTAAGGAGAAAGAACATTCAGAATTTTTTGAGGATGGATCTCTAAAATTAATTATTGAAGTTTCAACAGGTATTAAAAATGGGAAATATCTTGAGTATTACCCTAACGGGGAAATAAAATTAAAAGGGAAGTTTGAAAATGACCGCCAAGCAGGTACATGGAGATATTACGATGAAGATGGTAAATTAATTGAGAAAAAGAAGTTTTAACTCAAATACTTATAGCAAAAGATATTATTATTAATGAAGCAGATGGAAGGTTTATTGTAAAAGTACCCATAAAATAATAACGACATATCTCGATTGTATGATGAAAACCTTATCTAAAAATAGGATATGATTTCACTATGATGAAATTATTTAGTATTTTTATAAAAATATTTCATTATGGAATCTGTATTTATTAGGGAAAAGTACTTAAAAAAAGTAAAGCCCTATATTGGTAAAAACATTATAAAAGTTCTTGCCGGGCAAAGGCGCGTTGGTAAAACCACTATTCTTAAACAAATAGTGGAAATGGTTAGACAGGAAGATAAAAGTGCTCATACAATATACATTAATAAAGAACAAAACTATTTTAAGCACATAAAATTTGCCGAAGATTTATTTCAATACGTAAAATCTAAATTATCTGAAAGCAAAAAAAACTATGTTTTTGTTGATGAAATACAGGAAATAGAAGAATTTGAAATCGCATTAAGGCAATTGCTTGTTGAAGGGATTGACTTGTATTGTACCGGAAGCAATGCCAAAATGTTATCCGGCGATTTGGCTACACACCTTTCGGGCCGATATATTGAGTTTCATATAAACAGCCTCTCATATAATGAGTTCTTACAAATCCATAAATTGCAAAATAATAACGACTCATTAAACAAATATATTCGTTATGGTGGACTGCCTTATTTAATTCATTTGCCTTTTGATGATGAAATAGTTTACGGTTATTTAAAAAGTATTTACAATACAATTATACTTAAAGATATTGTATCAAGATATAATATTAGGGATATTGATTTTTTAGAACGTTTGGTAGAATACTTGTCTGATAATCTTGGGAGTTATGTATCATCAAAAAAAATCAGCGATTTTTTAAAAGCACAAAGAGTAAGTTTATCGGTAAACACTGTTATGAACTACCTTAAATATCTTATAAACTCGTTTTTTATTAATAAAGTACAACGTTTTGATATAATTGGCAAAAAAAGATTTGAGATAAATGATAAATACTTTTTTTCTGATACGGGTTTAAAACATTCCATTATTCCGTTTACAGGCAGCCATATGGGAAACGTATTCGAAAATCTGGTTTATAATCAATTAATTTACGATGACTATAAGGTTTATATTGGAAAACATCAGGACAGAGAAATTGATTTTGTGGCTCAAAAAGGAAATGAAACAAAATATATACAGGTTGCCTATCAACTGCCCAACGAAAAAGTAAGAGAAAGGGAGTTTGGGAATCTACTCAAAATTGAAGATAATTATGAGAAAATAGTAGTTTCTGCCGATGAATTTGCAGAGGATTATAAAGGAATTAAACATATGCACATACGGCAATTTCTTGCTAATGAAGATTGATAACAGATTATTCACTCGTCATAATAAATAGCGGTTGTAATTCAAAGCTTTTATAAAATGGCCTCAAGCGTTCGGTATTATAATGCTTGTCTACGTTTACCAGTTTTTTTGTATTTGTAACAATATCTATTGGAATGTTGTCATACCTTCCGTTCTTTAATGCTACTAATCTACCGTGAATTCCATCTAATATTAAGTCTAATGCTAAATTCCCATATGCCATCGGTACAATTGAATCAATAGCATCAGGATCTCCTCCTCTGACCAAATAGCCAAGCTTTTGATTGATTACTCCAATTGGCCTGCCTTTACAACAATTAGCTGAGTATTCATTTAACTTAGCTGAGACTAGATCTCCAATACCTCCCAATTTTGCATGTCCGAATGCATCCTTAATATCATTTTCGAATACCATATCCCCACCTTCAAATGTAGCTCCCTCAGATACCAGCACCACCGAATAATTACTTGGGTTATTAGCACGGTCTTCAATGAGTAGTTCTGTTAGATTCTCAATTTTGAATTTATATTCGGGTATTACACAACGATTTGCAGCTCCTGCCATGGTTGGCAACATAGCTGTAAATCCTGCATATCTTCCAAAAACCTCTAATATCATAAATCGTTCATGTGAACCAGCACTTGTGCGTAAATTATTAGCTATCTGAATTGTCCTTGTTATGCAGGTACTGAATCCAATACAATAATCTGTTCCAGGTACATCATTATCCATTGTTTTGGGTATAGCAACTACTTTTACACCTTCACGGTATAATCTTACTCCATAACTTAAGGTATCATCACCGCCAATAGGAATAAGAAATTCTATACCAAGGAATTCAAGATTCTTAAGAACCTCAGGTGTCAAATCGTTTCTTGGTTTATTATATTTATCTTTTAAGTGCTCAGGGACATTCCAGTTGGCTACTTTACTTGGGTTTGTTCGTGATGTATGCAGGAAAGTCCCTCCTGAACGCCCTGCTTTGTTAACCCTGTTTTCGGTTAGAATCTCATAATACTTAGAATTATCAGCCTCTTTATCTCTTACCATATCAACCAATCCCATCCAACCTCGGCGTATTCCTATTACCTCAAAACCTTCACGAAGTGCTCTTATTGTTACAGCCCTTATTGCTGGATTTAAACCCGGAACATCGCCACCACCTGTTAGAATAGCAATTTTACCCTTCTTTTTTGATTGTTTTGCCATAGTACTTAATTTATTAAAGAATAATCAAGAAAAATACAAAAAAAAGAAAGGCGAGAAAAGTATGTAGCTAACTTTTATAGAAATAATGGAAAAGAAATTGAATGATAAGATAAAGAGATTAGGATATTAGCTTTTAGTTTCTAGCCTTTAGCGATTAGAGCTTATGAATTTTTACTAAAAGCTAATGACTGAGAGCTAATAACTTATTTATCTTAAAATTTTACGGACAAATGCAACAGTAAAGTAGGACATAAGAAATAGTCCCACAAATCCTTCTAATCCTGAAAACCAGCGAAAAACTCCTGAAGGGTAATAATCGCCATAACCAATAGTAAGAAAGGTAATGGCACTGTGATAAAATGCAACTGCTACCGGGCCTAGCTTATCCGGGTCTCCCAGCGAAGATACAATTCGGGTATTAAAAAAAAGCGGTAAAACAAGATACATTAATGAAAAGAATATATATCCGAATAACATACTTGTTAATACTCTTAGCGGATTTGTAGCATAGAGCCCAACTTTATCAAAAACTAACCATTGAAAAGCGTACGAAGGGTATTTCCATAACCTGCTTATAGGTTTCTCTTTTATTGAGTCGGACAAATCTGCTTTTAATTCATTCCTTTTAAACTCAACATAAGCTTTATCTTCATCGGCATATTGGCCTGTAGTGCTGAAGTTTTCTTTTAAAATTCGGAACTGTTCTGCTAAACCTCTCTTTGATGCATCAGTTTGTGAGTAGATCAGTCCCTTAACATTATTAACACTCCAGTCGATATAAATTCTACCAATTAACCGCATGCCGGCAAAATTGATGATTTCAATATCCAATGGGAAATCATAGGGTTTAATATCAATAATATCGCGTGCTATGGTATCAGATAGGTCAATAAATCTGCATTTAGACAATCTTAAATCAACATAATAATCAAGATGGCATGATTTAAGAGACAGTTCCAGTATGTGAGAATTATTAAAACTTAAGTTACCTTTTCCAAACTCAGCATTATCTAAATATAAGCAGGTATTATTGAGTTCAACCTGTTCAAAAGAAATATTTCCATCACCCCAGTCAGTCCTCCGAAAGGTCATTTTACCTCCTTTGTGTTGTGCTGCTTCAAAAGTTTTTTCTCCATTTCCAAAAATAGCACGATTAAAACTTACTTTAGCATCACTGTATTCTGTTGTACGGAAATCTACTTTCCCATTTCCAAACTCTGCTCGTTCAAATATTAGCTCTTTACAATGGAAGCGGGCAAAATGAAATCCTATTTTTCCTTCTCCAAAACGCGCAACTTTAAAGGATACTTTTTTTGATTCGAATAATGTATTTACAAATGTTACATCACCATCGTTAAATTCGGTATTTACAAATAATACATTACCATTACCAAAATGAGCATCCTGAAAATTTTTATGCCCCTTTCCAAACCAGGAGTTTTTTAAATTGACTTCGCCATTTCCAAAATTTACATTAGAAAAATCAACATTACCATCGTTAAACAGAGTATAACTAAAATTGACCCCACCCTCATTGAATATAGCCGATTGAAAACTTACAGCACCATTTAAAAAATGTGCGTTTTCAAGGTTTTTATACTCGTTATCAAATTCAGCATATGAAAAATCTGTAATTATTCTAGAGTCGAAGAAAGTATTGTAAGCAGAAAATTGGTGGATTTTTATATGGGTTTTCTTTTCAATATTCCGATTTTCACGATAATCTGTTAACGAAAAATTTTCGATATAGCAATGATCTAAAATAACAGGTTTTTCCTTATCAATTAGCTGATAGATTTCTTCTTTATCAATAAAACCAAGTTCTACGTAAGCAACTTCTTTTTTATTTTTATCCAAAAACGAAATAGCAGCAGTATGATTATATTTATTACCTGATTCCGTTTTGAATGGAGCATCTTTTATTTTGACTTTATAATTAAAGAAATCTTTGATCATTGATTATTATTTTCGCAATTAAGTTCAAATATAGTAAAATCTTAACATTTAGTTTAAAGTTTAAGATTTCAGGCTTAAAATGATGGAGTGTAAGCTTTTTGCAATTTATTCAACAGGGTATTTGTATAATTGATTTGGAAAACGATACCATAAAACTTCTTTTATAAGATACAACTAGTAGGTACTACTAATATTCTTTCAAGATTTACACACGAACTTATTTCATATTTTTTTATTAATTTGGCTGACAAATTATATTCAGATAAATCAAATAATAATAGTTATGGTATTAAGTGAAAGTGGAGAGCGTTTACGTCTAATGATAAATAAGGCAATTGAAGATCATATAATTACGCCTGAAGAATATGATGAAATTATTCATATAGCTACAGAAGATGGTTATATTGATCCACAAGAAAGAGCCCTTTTGGCTGAACTACAAGATATGCTTGAAAATAAAGTGGTAAAGTTTGCGAAGAAAGAATAATACATTGAGTTAAAGTAATTAATTTCTCAGAATCTTTATTAACTTAGAAAGGGGATAAGTATGTCAGATAAATTTGAAAGCAAAAAAGTTTACAGGTTATTATATTAAAACAGGCGAATAATTATTCTGTGATATTTCTAACACAACGCACATAATTGTATACATAACGTACATCGCCCTGAGGGCCGTAATATTGCGGATAATCACCAATATTGCCGCTTTTTGGGTCACTACGCTGGCATCCTGCACCATGAACATCCATGAGAATTCCATTCATTTGCCCCATTCCTTCACCAAAGGCAATATATACTGCCCCTGAATATGGATTTACCCCGTCGAGATGAGTTGTACCTGTCCAGAAAAAAGGATATTGCCCCGGATTTCCTTCAGGGTCATTTATCTCTGTTGTCTCAAAGATAGAGCTAATTGCGGGAGAGTTGGTAGTTTGAGGAGACCTTGTATAATCAACAATACTTTGTAACTCTTTTGCATTAGGCAATCGCCAATCACTGTAAACAGACAACTCCAAACTTTCAGTATATGCCAACGCTTCTTCCCAATCTCTTGCATTACCATCGTCTGCTTTTTGCCACATTAAACCGGTGGCTTTATCAGAAATTGTTCCATCGTTATTATTTACAAAATCATTAATTCCATATTCCAAATTACCCCGGACCATTCGAAAATACATTTTATTTGCACTGCCACTCCCCGGGTTAAATTTGGGATACCCTTTAATCCTTCCGTCTATGAAGTTAACACCAAATACTGTTGCATCGCCATTCATAGTTGTTCCTACATATTCTGTTGATGACCATGTTTGAGCATCGATTTCACGTTCTCCTGCGTTTACATCACCCAAAGGCTGTTCAAAATAATCTGTGTCGATGAACATTTTAACAGTTGTAGCCCCACTTACTTGTCCTGTAAATAAAATAAGTGAATATAATTCCTTTATGGTTGGAACCCGCCAATCAGTATATTCTCCTAATGTAGATTCCTGAGCCTTTGTAGAGGCTGCGGCAAAAGTTATTTTCTCTCCCATATCCTTCTCCCATATTAAACCTGTTACATTATCAGTAATTGTCCCATCCCCATTATCAGTATATGAGGGTTGATTGCCTTGATAAGTAGCATCTTGCCCGTAAAATGCAGTTCCTTCATCTGGTACTGAGATTATTGCCGAGTTACTATAAAAGGCTTTTACACCTGTATCTACAATAGGGTAACCTGATATATCTGTTGGTGCAGGGTTTGAGTCTGTATCTTTTTCGCACGAAATTGAAAAAACATTAACTCCCAATAGAAATAATAAAAGCCATCTTTTGTTTATACTTTTACTTATTAAGAATAATGTTCTCTCTTGTATTAAATACCGTTTCATAATTTTTAGAATTTAATTTATACTTTATACCTCATTTTCTTATTACTGAAGTTTTGACACTCAGAATATTAATAAATTACAATAAAATAATAATAATGTT
>DAOVYZ010000403.1 GCA_030635365.1 Bacteroidales bacterium | reverse complement strand
GATGTTCCTAGTTGTTTCTTATGCTTTTCTTGCTCGTATCTGTCTTCTGAAAGATTCATATTTTTCTCGGCAATATCCATTCTTTTTTCTGTTAGCAGAATATTATAATAAGCCAGAATTACATCAATAATTGTATTTTCAACTGTTATAGCTAAATTTCCTTCCGACATTTTTTCCAATTTTTCAAGACTTTGTTTAGTAATTCTTGCTCCAAATCCACGGAACAATACCCAGTTTAAATCAACAGAACCACTTAAATTAGTACTTTTATAATCATCATTATCATTATAGTTCCATGATTCGCTTCCAACGCCTGTAAAACTCACAGTTGGTAAAGCTCCGGTATTACCCCATGAATTGTTAAGTTCATTTATTTCGTGAGATTTCTTTACGGTTACTATTCCGTAATTATTTTCTAAGACTTTATTAACAGCATCTTCAACTGTTAGTCGGTTTGTTTCCTGACTAAATAACGGGATGCTTGCCATAAAGAATATCATACTCATTATTGTTCTCATTTTTTATTTTATTTTTTAGCTATTTGCATATTATTATTGATACTCAAATCTTGATACTATCATCTCAATACTCATGTCTAATATTCTCTCTCCATTGCTTTACCTAACTTCACATCAATCTGATGGTTTATTACAGCAACTTCAACTGATTCCGGTACAATAGTTTCTTTACTGAATAAACTTTTAATTCTTACATTTAATCTATTCATAAGAACAATTAGTAATGGAAGTATTAATAGTATAAAAGTGGTTCCGAATAATATTCCGTAAGCTAATGCAATTGCCATTGGAATAAGAAATTGTGCGTCGGGGCTATTTGCTAAAATCAAAGGCATTAACCCGGCTGTTGTTGTAACCGTAGTTAATAAAATTGGTCTGAATCTTGATTTTCCGGCATTAATCGCTGCACTTAAAACATCAAGCCCATTTACAAGATTCTGATTATATTTTGAAATAAATATAATTGCATCGTTTATTACGGTTCCTGACAGTGCTATAAATCCCCATAAACTCATCATCGAAATTGGTTGGCCATGTATTCCATGTCCCCATATTGCGCCAACAAAACCCAAAGGAATCATAACTAATACCATAAATCCTTGTAAGAATGATTTAAAATAGATCATGATAATAAGGACAATTACCAGGAATGCGATACCAAAATATTTAATAATACTTCCCATTTGTTCACCGGTATCTTTTTGCTGGCCTTGGTGCATATATGTTACATCAGGATGATTTTCCATAATTTCAGGCAAAATCTCTGCTTCGATGTAATCTAAAATAGGAGGTACTGCTTCACTTTGATCTTTCAAATAGGCATCAATTCTGATTTCGGTTCTTCCGTTGTACCGGTTTATTTTACTCATACTACGTTCTGTTGACAGATCAGCTAAACGTGATAATGGATATTCTCCGTTCTGAGTTTTTATTATCATATTTTCAAGCTGGCCAACAGTTTCTCTGTTATCTAATGGATAACGAACATAAACCCAAATCTCATCTTTTCCTTCTTGCATTCGT
Organism: Bacteroidales bacterium; assembly: GCA_030635365.1. Classification (GTDB taxonomy): domain Bacteria; phylum Bacteroidota; class Bacteroidia; order Bacteroidales; family UBA12077; genus UBA12077. Next base: position 2,391 of record DAOVYZ010000403.1, on the reverse strand, counting down.
TGTGCAAGTGCTCCGTAATAACCATTACGAACTTGTTGCATCAACGAATTTTGTGTTAATCCCAGAACATAAGCTTCAGGTTTTAAGCTAATCTGGATTTCCTGACTGCCGATCTGACTATTATCTGTTATATTAAATAGAGATGACATTTTTCCCAGTTCAGCTTCCAGTTCGTTTTTAGCTTCTACTAATTCATCAGTATCATAACCTAAAAGGCTAATAGAAACAGGAGCTCCAAATCGGCTCGATGCACCTACAGCATATTTATAAGCTTCAGGAATTTTGCCGGTTTTTTCAGAAATTGCTCTTTTTATAGCCTGATCATTTACTTGTGTATCTTCCAAGGGATTTAAAAATACACGAATCATACCGGCATTTGTACCTGACTCTGTCCCGTCAAAAGAACTACCTATAGTAACCTGAGTTGCAGAGATATATGAAATAGCATCACCATATTCTTGCATTAGCTCATTGTTTACTTCCCAAACCTGAGATTCAATCCAAAATAATTTTTCTTTTGTAATCTTTTCATTTATACCAGGTTTTAAAGCAAGATCAATACTAAACATATCTGATGGAGATTGAGGAAAAAATGTAAAAGGTATTTTTCCGCCACCTACTAAACCTAATGTAATTATAACTAATGCTGTAACCGTTGCAAGACTTAGGCCTTTGTGTTTAAGGATTCTTTTAATAAATGGTATATATAATCTATCCCTTACGTACATTAAAGACTGATCGAGCTTATTTCTGATTCGTCCGTAAAAAGATTTCTTATTTGTTGGTTTAAGAACTTTTGGATTTGCCAGGTGACCCGGTAGTACGAAGATTCCTTCAGCCAGTGAAAATATTAAAGCTGCAATTACAACAAATGCCATTTCATACATCATTTCCAACCCCCCTTCAATAAAAAATAAAGGAGTAAATGCAATAATAGTTGTTGCTATTGATGTAAATACAGCAGGTAAAACTTCCAATGTTCCGTCGATAGCTGCTCGTCGCGGAGATTTTCCCATTTCGAAATGAGTAAAAATATTTTCACCGATTACAACACCGTCATCAACCAGAATACCAATAATTAATATCATCCCGAAAAGGGAAATGATATTAAGAGTAATACCGCTCAATGCAGCAACAATGAACATTCCTAAAAATGATGCAGGTATTCCCCAGGCCACCCAAAGTGATAACCTAAAATTAAGTAACAGCGAAAGCAATAAAACAATCAGAATAATCCCCATTAATCCGTTTTGAATTAAAATGGAAAGTTGACCATCAATAATTCCAAGAAAATCCATTAGCACTTCAATCCGGGTATCATCATGTGTTTGGTTATATTCTTTTACATATTCATTTACATAAACTGAGATTTCCTCTAAATCTTCAGTCATTAACTTTTGAATCATAAAAGTTACACTGGGTTTTCCCTTTACATAACTTCCGTTTGGAGTTTCTTCAAACTTTAAAGTAACATCCGCAATATCACCAATACGCAAAGTTCTTCCATCTTGATTTGTTTTAACAACAATTTGCTTAATATCATCAGGTTCAACAGAACGTTGTCTGCTAATTACTTTAATTTCTTCACGTGGATTTTTAATTGTTCCACCGTGCATATCGAGGTTATTGCCGGCAATGGCATTTCTTATATCATCGAAAGTAAGCTTATATCTTCTTAATTGTGTTTCATCAATTTCTACAGCTAATTCCAAATGTCTTGGTAATCCCATTATGGTTATTTGAGAAATTACTCCTGATGCAAGAAAGTCATCTTCAACTCTATTAGCTGCTTCGTTTAATTTAAGTAAATCATCATCATCGGAAGATAATGTAATAAATATAGCCATATCTTTAGCCCTATTCTTTGAAACTATAGGCTTTTCTGCATTAGCAGGGAAGTTTGAAACTCCATCCACTGCATTTTTAACGTCCGATAACAGCTCATCCATATCATAATTACTTAAGCCAATGATTGTGACCTGAGCAAAGTTTTCGCTCGATATGGATGAAAATTCCTTAATTCCGGGAATTCCACGAATTCCATTTTCAATAAGTGTTGTTACACCTTCTTCCATTTCTTTTGGTGTAGCTCCCTGATAACTTACAGAAACACTTATTATTTTGGATTCAACTAATGGAAAGGTGGCTTTTCTCATTGAGATCAAAGAAATTGATCCTATCAAAAGTAGGATTACAATAACTATTTTTCCATAAAAAGGGTATTTTACAAATGCTGATAATATCTTTTTCATTATTTTTTTATTTAGTTTACTTAAATATTTAGTAATTGGGAACTGTTATTAGTTATAAGCTTTAAGCCTTTAGCCTTTAGCTTTTAGCTGTTTTTTCTAATAGCTAATAGCCAAAAGCTAATAGCAACCCAATTGTTTT
>DAOVYZ010000021.1 GCA_030635365.1 Bacteroidales bacterium | reverse complement strand
GGCAAAGCCAGTATTAAAATTAATGATGAATAAATTAACAAACATTAATTCGCCACAGATTCACAGATTTTAAAAAAATCTGTGAATCTGTGGCTATTTTAAATAGTATATGCTATTCTTTAACTTATTGACATTGGCCTGCCGACAGGCAGGCTTGAAACTTAAAAGTTCAATGTAAGTTGTTCATCCAGTAATCGAAAAGACATTCTGTGAAAAGGTGTAGTCCCAAATTCTTTTATGGCTTGTCTGTGTTCTTTTGTTGGATAAGCTTTATTTTTTGCCCAGTTATATTCAGGATACTTTTGATGTAATTTATTCATAATATCATCACGATAAGTTTTAGCTAATATTGATGCTGCAGCAATTGAATAATATTTCGAATCTCCTTTACTAAACCAGGTCTGCGGAAGACGTACAAAGTTGAGAAAGTTATTGCCATCAATAATGATATGTTCAGGAATTATTTTTAAAGAATCAAGAGCTTTATGCATAGCCATAATTGATGCTTTTAGGATATTTATTTTGTCAATCTCTTCATTGTCAATAATACCAACAGCAAATGCAAGTGAAGATTCTTCTATTTCTTTACGCAATAAATACCGTGTTTTCTCATTTATTTTTTTAGAGTCATTTAATATTGGGTGAGTAAAGTTTTTAGGAAGGACTACTGCAGCTGCAACTACCGGCCCTGCGAGACAACCTCGGCCTGCTTCATCACAGCCGGCTTCTATAGTTTCATGCTTGTAACAACTTAGTAGATTTGATTCTTTATTCATTTATAACCTTTTCAATACTTTCCCAAAATTTTTCTGCTGTCTTATCCCAGCTAAATCTTTGCTTTTGAATTTCTCCTTTTTTTATTAAATCAGCTCTTAATTTTTGATCTTTATATAAAGTTATCATTGAATCTGCTATTGATTCAATAGAATGAGGGTCAACAAATAATGCAGCATCTTTTGCAACTTCCGGCATTGATGTAACATTTGACGTAATAATTGCAGTTCCGCAGTTCATGGCCTCTATTAATGGTATTCCAAATCCTTCAAAAAAAGGCACATAAGTTAGAGCAAATGAGGCACTGTAAAGTTTCCTTAAATCAGCAGGTTGTAATCTTCCGGTAAAAATTACATCATCCTTATGCCTCATTTTATAATAACTATTTTTGATATTCCTGGTTTTAAAAAGTTTTTCACCTACTATAACAAGCTTTAAATTACTATTTGTTTTGTTTTTGAATAACTCAAATGCCAGAACAAGATTTGCGATATTTTTACGAGGACTTAAAGCTCCAACAAAAAGGAAAAAATCACGTCCATTTGTACATTCATTTTTTGTTTTTTTAATTTCTTCTTCAGATGTTGGTTTAAAGGTAACATTTGTTCCGTTATGGACTACATCAATTAATTCAGGATTAATTGTAAATTGTTCAGCAATATCCTTTTTAGAATATTCCGATACAGTTACAATTCTATTCGCTTTGTGGGCAAATTTGGGGAAGAAATAACGATAATATTTCTTTACCAGGAAAGGAAACCATTCAGGGTGGTGGATAAAGTTTATGTCATGAATAACTGCGATTGATTTTATTTTTGATTTCAATGAAAGATAACCATCAGGTGAAATAAAAACATCAGCATTGATTTTTTTCAGGATTTTTGGGATTGATATTTCAAACCAAAAATAAAAAAGTAAAGGATGCCTTGCTTGTGGCCCTGTAACAATAGGGTGAACATTATCAGCAAAAATAAACTGGGTATCATATTGCCTGTCAAAAATAAAATAGAAATCATGTTCAGGATGATTGGCTGTGATGCGTTTAAGGGTTTCATATGTAAACCATCCAATGCCTTCTAACTTATCTTTTAATAAAAACCTTGTATTAACAGTTATATTCAAACGGGAGCAATTTTAAAGGATTATTCTATCTTTGTGACAAAGATGCTAAAAAATTGAAAAATATTATAAAATACGTCCTTCAAAAAATTCTTGGGCTACATAATTATCTATTTTTATTCGCCGGGTATGTCATTTTTAAATTTCCTTTTGATAAAAAAGAAAAAGGATTTTTAAAATTTTTAGAACTTGTAAATAATTCAGGTACAGTATTAGATATTGGTGCAAATATTGGGGTAACAACGTATTATTTTTCCAGGAAATTACCAAATTCTATGGTTTATTCATTTGAACCAATAAAAGATAATTTGAAGGCCTTGAAAAGCATTATTGCTAAATTTGGTGTGGCTAATGTGGAGGTGCGAGATTTTGCATTGGGTGATAGAAATGGGCGTGTTGATATGGTAATGCCAGAATCTAATAATATCTTTTTCCATGGATTGAGCCATGTTAAACGGCCTGATATTGATGAAAAAGGTAAGTTATATAATGTTGAAATAAAAAAACTGGATGATATAAAAGAGTTACATACCTTAAAAATTAACGCAATAAAAATTGATGTTGAAGATTATGAATTTAATGTATTTAAAGGGGGTGAACAATTGATACAAAAGAATAGGCCAATGGTATATTGTGAGTTGTGGGAAAGTGAAAATAGAAGAAAGTGTTTTGATTTTTTTGATGAATTAAACTATAAAACTTATATTTATCATAGGAGAGAATTGAAGGAATATTCAGATTCATACAAGTTTCAGAATTTCTTCTTTATTCCTGTTGAATATTGCGATAGGTTTAGGTGTTGATATATTTACATTTTAAATTATAAATATTTTGAAAAGAAAGTTTTTTACAAATCTTTCATTATTGGTATTATTAAATTTATTAATTAAGCCATTTTGGATTTTTGGCATTGATAGGACAGTTCAGAATATTGTTGGAGCTGAGGAGTATGGAATGTATTTTGCACTTCTCAATTTTTCATTATTGCTTAATATGCTTCTTGACCTGGGCATAACAAATTACAACAATAGAAATATTGCCCAACACAATCAATTATTAAGTAAATCATTGTCGAATATTGTAAGTTTGAAACTGGTTTTAGCAATTTTATATGCTATAGTTACTATAGCTATAGCTTTTTTCATTGGATATGAATGGCGGCAGTTTCATATACTATTATTCTTAATTATTAATCAATTTATCGCATCCTTTATTTTATATCTAAGATCAAATTTATGTGGGTTACAATATTTCAAAACAGATAGCCTTATTTCTGTTCTTGATCGGGCTTTAATGATAATTATTTGTGGAATATTAATTTGGAATGGAACAAATAATGGCATCTTTACTATTGAATGGTTTGTATATTCTCAAACAGCAGCATATATTTTAACAATGCTTGTTGCTTTATTTATAGTATATAAAAAAGCCGATTTTTTCCGCTTAAATTTTGATAGAACGTATTTCATTGCAATTTTAAGGAAAAGCTATCCATATGCCTTATTGGCATTATTAATGGTAATTTATTATCGTATTGATTCTGTAATGCTTGAAAGAATGTTGCCCAATGGTAAGGAACAAGCTGGAATTTATGCTCAGGGATTCAGAATATTGGATGCTATGGCTATGTTTGCATTTTTATTTGCAGTTATACTTCTTCCCATGTTCTCCAAAATGATAAAACAAAAAGAATCAATTAATCAACTTACTCTTTTTTCCTTTTTGTTGCTGATAGTACCTGTTTTGGGAATTACCTTTGCTTCGTATTTTTACAGTGAAGAACTGATTGGCATGCTCTATCGTGAGCATATTAAGATATCGTCACCGATTTTTGGATTGTTAATTTTTTGTTTAATAGGAATATCAACGAGTTATATATTTGGAACATTACTTACAGCTAATGGCAATTTGAAAGAATTAAATATAATGGCCATTGGGGGAGTTGTTATAAATATTGTTCTTAACTTAATATTAATTCCAAAATATTATGCATTTGGTTCTGCGGTAGCCAGCTTAATAACTCAAACATTTGTAGCAATTGTCCAGATTGTTTTAACTAAGAAAATCTTTGGATTTAATTTCAGTTTAAAGAGGATTGCTTTGTTTGTTCTATTTGTAGCAGGAGTTTTTTTAATTTCAAAAATCTCTTTAAAATTAGATATTATTTGGATTTACAAATTCTGTGGAATTTTTATTATTACACTGATTTTGGCTTTTCTGTTAAGATTAATAAATTTAAAAGTTCTATATGATCTTATAGTAAACAGGAATGAATTGTGAAATTAGTAAATAATATCAAAAAAGCCTGAATAACTTTTAAATTACCTGTACGAAAACAAACTATTTTGGCTATGATATAAATAAATGTTGATTTTACTGTAAATTTTGTGTTTTAGTGGCTATTCTTTTTTTGCCACTAAAACACTAACCTGCTTGCCAGCAGGCAAGAACTCTAAGTATCACAAAAAAAGTATCACCACATTAGTTTAAATCACAGCCACTATTTTTAGAAATTACAACTACAAAACAAACTACAATTTTTAATTAATAAGCTCTACATTTTTTATGATTTCATGTTTCCTGTACGAAGCAAATACACCTGCCCCATTTTGAATGTTAGAATATACAATTACCGGCTCAGAAAATGGATTTTCACTATGAATATCAAAATCCCTGACTGTTTTGTGGTACTGATAATAATGATAGTCGATATTTAGAAGCATTAAATGCACCGGGATAGTAATTCCCCCCCCAGAATAATAATCATAGTGGAGTACATCAGATGTTTTTGTCTGGCCATTCCAATCATCATCATCATAAAGAAAAATATTATTATTATCTAATTCTCCTTTTTCTCCTTGTTGTGGTGCCGTATAATCAACATGTCCTGTTAATCTGTAATAATTTTTTTCTATAGAGTTATCAGTCCATTTTACATTAAAAAATATTCTAGATGAATAAGTTATATCAGGTGTATTTAAATCAGATGAATGTAAATATCTTACATCTATATGTTCTAAGGTCTTATTTATACTTTCAGGTATTATAGTTGAAGAAGTCACAACAGGGAAGTCCGGAGCCGAGATTTCTATAAAATACTCTTCTCCCGGAATTATTTTTATATTATTGCTATCTAAATAGTACGAATTAGTTTGTGTACTAAATGGCAATATATAATCATTATTATTATTTGTTATTTTTACCCGGGCATTAGTTATATACGCAATTTTATTATTACTTTTTTTACCATAAAACGGATGTGTATTTTTTACAATAACACTTGTGATAGTATCTTCCGGAGACAGAAAACCATATACGGATAATTTAGGATCTTCTTCTGGCAATTTGATATTTGCATCTTTTTCGCATGATAAAAATAATATCATTATTATTACTAAAATATGTACTATTTGTTTTTTCATAATCCTGTTAATTAAATTTAAAACTATAACTAAAACTCGGAAGAATTGAGAATAAACTTACCTGCTTAACCTTAGTTTCGGTTTCGCTGGTATTTACATAATAGAAGAAAGGATTCTTACGATTATAAACATTATAAATACTAATTTCCCATGTTCTTGTTCCACGCTTTTTCTTTTTATTAAATTGGATATTAAGATCTAACCTGTGATAAGGGTTCATCCTGAATTGATTTCTACCGGGGTATTCGTTTAATATTACCGACTGAGTATAATAATTATCATACGGAGTTGGGTTATGGATTTCGCCCGAATATTCAGAGAGTGGCATCGACATTGCATTTCCTGTTGCATAAACCCATGTAGCACCCATTTTTATTTTTTTATTGAAACTATAAATTAAAACTGCTGAAAAATCATGCCGCCTGTCATACTTGGCCCAATATTCCTCACCAAAATTTAATTCTGGAAATTTCTTTTTTGTCCAGGACAAAGTATATCCTAACCATCCTGATAATTTTCCAACTTTTCGCTGAAGAAGAATTTCTGTTCCATAACTCCATGATCTTCCGGTTGTAACCATCTTTTGCCAATTAATTTCATCAAAAGAACTGGATTCATCTAATGCCAGAAAATTTGCCCCCTCCTTGTAACCAATAATATTATCCATCTCTTTATAATATCCCTCAACTGTTAAAGACAAGTTCCGATTTGGAAAATCTTTAGCTACACCACATGCAACCTGCCATGCCTCTTGTGGTTTAACTTCGTTAGTTGATGGCACCCAAAGATCCGTTGGTAGCCCAATACCTGTATTCGACAGAAGGTGTATATATTGTTGCATTTTTGCGTATGATGCTTTTACGGCTAAATCGTCAAATAATTTATATGATGCTGATATTCTGGGTTCAAACATATCATATTTTGTTCCATTATGCGTATAATGACTATATCTAAGACCTCCCAGAATTTGCATTCTGTTAAAAGGCTTGTAAAGGTCTTCTATATAAGCCCCGCTTTCAACCGTGCCTATAATTTTCTTACTCCCAATATCATCAGGCATATCATCGTCTTTAATAACTAATGCCCGGGGTATAAATTCATGGTAAGTAGAAGCCAGCCCAAAATGTATTGTATGTTTTGGTGTAGGATAATAATTGAAATCAATTTTTGCTCCAATATCTTCTATCCCTGACGAGTACTTAAGTAGAAATTTTTTGTCATCATATTTTTCTTCCAGGTCTATAGAAAAGTTATACTTGCTATAAATAATTGAAGTGTTTACAAAAAGTTTATTATTGAATTGATGGTTCCATCTGAGTGTTCCTGTCTGGTTTCCCCATCCTAACCTGTAATTGAATTCTTCATCCTTTGAATAAAAAATATCACGCCCAAAATACCCGCTAAGGAAAAGCTTGTTTTTTTTATTAATATCGTAATTAACTTTTGCATTCAAATCATAAAAGTAATACCCGGTTTTTACTCCATCAGTCTGCGATTTAATAATAGGCATCAATAATAAATCAATGTAGGTTCTTCTTCCTGAAATAAGAAATGATGATTTGTCTTTTATAATAGGGCCTTCCAGTACAGCACGGCTTGAGATTAACCCGATTCCTAATTCGCCCGTATAGTGTTCTTTATTCCCGTCTTTCATATTCATATCGATAACAGACGAAAGCCGGCCTCCATATTTTGCGGGGAATCCTCCTTTAATTAATTCGACACTTCGTAAGGCATCACCATTAAATACAGAAAAAAATCCGAATAAGTGTTGTGCATTATAAACAGGGGCATCATCTAAAATGAGCAGATTTTGGTCAGGGCCTCCTCCACGAACATAAATACCACTTTGCCCTTCTGTCCCTTTTTGTACACCCGGCATAAGCTGAATTACTTTTAACACATCCTTTTCTCCCAAAAACGATGGAATTTCCTTAATTTGCTGCACAGGAAGTGATATAACACTGGATCTTACATCTTCGCTCTGTTTGTTAATTTTATCAGCAGTTACTACTACTTCTTCTAATTCCTGGCCTATAGATAGACTAACATCTAATGATATATTTTTATCTAAAACAATTTTTTTGGTTTCTGTTTTATAACCAACAAAAGAGTACTCTACAGTATATTCTCCTTCAGGAATTGTTATAGAATAAAAGCCATAAGCATTTGCTGATGTCCCGGTTTTTAATTCAGCAATATAAACCGTTGTTCCTAATAAAAGTTCCTGGCTTTTTGCTTCTTTTATATATCCCGATAGAGTATATTTTTGGCTATAAGCTTGTGTGAACATGCAAACCAACAAAAACAGGATAGTTATTTTTTTCTTATACATATAAATCAGTTTTAATCATAGTTTTATGTTATACTTAGCTTTTTCAGTAGGTTTAGTCATAATGTTTCTTTTTCAATTAATTTTCTTATCTCATCTAAATTTTGACCTGTCAGTTGTCCTGTATATTTTTCTATTAGTTTTCCATTTTTATCATAAACTAATGTTCTTGGATATGCTTTCAGGATTCCTTTGTCGAAATATACTTTATTTGAATTATCTAAATGGATAAATATAAATTCCCTTTTAGTGAGAAACTCCTTCAGCTTCTCAGAGTCGTCAGTAGCTAAAGCCAAGAAAATTACTTGTTCATTTTCTTGAAATTCTTTTACCAATTTATTTAGTTCAGGGATTTCAGATATACATGGTTTACACCAAGTTGCCCATAAATTAATTATTACAAGCTTATTCTCTGTCGACTTCCTGTCTAACACACCTTCATTAAGCAATTTTAAATCTTCGTTCGGAAATGCTTTTTGAGCAAAGGCATTATTAACAAGAAGAGTAAGTATTACCAATAATGTAACTCCAAATGGTACTAATAGTTTTTTTATTCTCATAATATTATTTTTTAATAAACAGGTTTTATTTCAAGTGTTTGTTACCTTTTTGGGTTAAGCTAAAAAGTATTGCCATTTTGGGGCGGTAACACTTTTTAGCCATTATAACCCAAAAAATTTTTATTATTGTAATTCAAGTATGGCTCTTTCTATAATTTCATCTTGTGATACATCAAGTATGTCGAGGCTCACCGAAATATCAGGATCAAAACCATTGTCTAAATGCCTTCCTTCCCAATCTATAAACTCACTTGTTGATAATTGCCATTGCCATCCGTTAGCCAAAAAGCCATCCGCAATAGAACCACTACCTCCACCTGTTTTAGCTCCAATAAATGTAACATTGGATAATGGATTTAAGTGAAAAATAAGTGCAGTAGTTGCACTAAAGCATTCAATATTAGTTAATACAATAAGTGGCTTTAAATATTTTGTTCCGTCTGTTGGATTTAAATAAATTTCGCTTCTTGAAAAATCACCAATACCGGGCCCTGTTTTGAAGGTTTCATAACCAATATATATTCGTGAATCTGTAAAATGACTTGCCATTAATGCAGCATAAGAGGGGGCTCCTCCCATATTGCCTCTAACATCCAGGATAATGCCATTTGTATTTTGAAACTCTGACAATATGGTATTCATTATTTCAGTTGTAACCTCTTCGTTAAAATCTCTGTATTGGATATAACCTATAGTATTATTATTTAAAAGGGTATATTTAAACTTAGCCCCTTGCGTTTGTACATTATTGTTCAGATACACCTGGTCAATAATTTTTTGATCCAGGTTTAGGGGAACATTGTCATAAAAAAAGTGTGAAATGTATGCCTCAAAACCATAAAGAGAAACATATCCGGAAAGAAAAGAATGCCCATCTTTAAGGCCTACAGTAATTTTACTAAGAACGTTAAACAGGGAATCTTCAGGAATTGAATTATCAACCATTGCTCTTGTTGTGCTATACAAAGCATTCCTGTCGATATTTTTGCCGGGATCGTCAAACATTGCAAATTTTTCATTTACTAATTTCCAATACTCTTCAAAAATGGCAATGTTATCCGTCTTAGGGTTAGGTTCCATGAAAATTTTCTCGCAGCTTACCAGCATTCCTAATAGAAGTGCCAGAATTATGTATTTAATTTTTTTCATTTTCTTAATTTATTAATAATATTATAAGTAATAGATATTGAATTGTATCCTATAGTCATTGGATAATTTTTTACTTTATTTGACCTTTGCATATTCCATTTATAGGCAAGTGACCATCTCTTTTTATAATGCAGTTTTAAAGAGGTTCCAATATTGAAATAGTTCCACAAGGGCTCAAAACTCGAATATTTAAATGACACGTATTCTCTAAGTTTTTCATCCTGATAGCTAAATTTACCATCTTCCAGGGCATCCTGAGGGCTTGAGTAAGCAAAAGAGTTTAATTGCTTGATAAATCCAAATATTTGTAGATCAATTCCTGCCTGTAATTTTAAGTCAGTTGAAATTCTTCTTTCATATACAGAGGATATCTTAATATTACTGGCAAGAATAAAATCAGAACCATTATTTTGTAAATCCTCAATTGATCTTAAATATAAATCAAAAGCATCCCATGTTACTCCTAAAAATAATTTTCCGGTTTCATTTTTCATAATCGGATGTAAGTATTTTGCACTTATACCAATATCGTAAATAGTTGCTTTTCCAACAGTATAAGTTTTTGCTTTTTCTTTTGAGAGAATCAAATTAAAATCAATTCCCCATAAAGGATTTTTACTTTTCTCATACCCAAGATATAAATGTTTACCAGTTCCACTATAACGAACATTAGAATATTTAACATCTTGAAAAGATGAATAAACACCTCCTACACCTATATATAATTTCTTATAATATTTTGTAATTTCTATTTTGCTTTTCCGGGCAAGTGATTTTGTTGAGTCTGCTTGCGAATACCCTTTGAAGGTAAGCAGCACGATTACAATTAGTGATAAATTAAATTTTTTCATTATTCTCATACAATTAATTTTGATTATTAATATTTAAGTTATATATAAAATTTCCGGCACGTTTAAGCCGTAATATGTTAAATGTTGATTTATAAATATGCTATACAGAAAGCCTGATTACTTTCGAATTTGCTCTAATACCATTTTCTTTATAACTGATATTAAGCCTAATAGAAAATGTAGATGCATTATAAAAATCATCGAATTGATGTATGATTTTATTATTATTATTAACAACTGCAAATGGTTTATTAAAATCAATTTTCATGTTTAATCCCGATGGATTATTATCTCTTTTTGCCTTTATAAAGTTTTTCTTTTTTATGATATTTAACATTGATGTAAACATGGCTTTCTTTTTTAAATGTGTCCCAAAAGTTTAAATGATTACTAACCCTGTTATTGTTTTGTTGAATTTACTTCTGTAACAATTTGTAATTAATTATAAAACAATCTCGTAATCTTTATTACAAAGTAGTAAACAGAAACCCTACTTTTTTAAATTTATATTTAAATAATTTCTAATAAATACCTGTGATACCAAATTCTTTTTCAAAATGGTATTTTGAAAACTCAGAATAGTTAATACTGATACAATACCAAAAGAGTATTTGAAATCTGGTATAGATATAAAAATATACAACAATATAAAACGGAATCAGTATTAGAGGTTGCCTTTTAATTTACAATTTAGTTGCCCTGGTCAATTATTGTACTGGGAAAAACAAAACTAAAAACGGGGATAAGTTCAATTAGCTATTTTAGATTGTATTCTAAAAACTCATATTTCTGATTTCTGAGTTGCGGAGTAAAACCAGTTTCTAAAATAGCGTTTTGTATTCCTTTTGCGTCAAATTTATAACCGGCACCGGCAGAGGAAACAACATTTTCTTCAATCATAATGGACCCAAAATCATTGGCTCCGGCATGCAAACAAATTTGGGCTATATCTTTTCCGACAGTTAACCACGAAGCCTGAATATTCTTAATATTAGATAACATAATTCGACTTATGGCAATAGTCCTGATATATTCTTCAGAACTTACCTCATTGTTTATTCCAAACTCTTTTTGCAAAAAAGTATTTTTGTCCTGGAATGGCCATGGAATAAATGCTAAAAATCCCGGAGAAGTTTCCGGTTTTTCAGACTGTACTTTTCTTAAAGCAACCAAATGTTCAATTCTTTCTTTTTTAGTCTCAATATGGCCAAACATCATGGTTGCTGATGTAACCATATTCAGATTATGTGCTTCGCGCATAACATCTAACCATTGTTGTGTATTTGCTTTAGCAGGCGAAATACTTTTACGAACACGGCCGCATAATATTTCTGCTCCTGCACCGGGCAAACTATCAAGGCCTGATTTTACCAGAGATCCCAATATTTTTTTAAATGATTTTTTTTCTAACCTGGCTAAATGAACTATTTCCGGAGGCCCTAAAGCATGTAACTTAATATTTGGATATAATGATTTTAACTCCCTAAACAGGTTTGTGTAAAAATCCAATTTTAATTTAGGATGCAATCCACCTTGTAATAATAGTTGTTCTCCACCTAACTTAAAAAGTTCCTCAATTTTTACTTTATATTCCTCAATAGAAGTTATATAAACATTCTCATCATTAGGTTTTTTGTAAAAATTACAAAACTTACATTGCGAAATACAGGCATTTGTAATATTAACATTTCTATCGATTTGCCATGTAACAATATTCCCGGGATTATGGATTTGTCGCAGTTTATTTCCTATATAAATAAGTTCTTCTGAAGGAGCATTTTCATACAACAATAATCCTTCATCTATTGTTAAACATTCAAGATTTATTGCTTTTTTATATAGATTGGTAAAATTCATGCGTTATATTTGAAGTTACAAAAATAGCTAAATAAAACAGTGATTTTAATTATTCCCCTGAATTAAGTACATGTCTCAATTTTGTTAACTTTACAATTTCAAATTAAATTTGTTTAGGATGGATATATTAATGTCAAAAATAGATAAAGTCCAAATTGATTTACCTGCGATTTACCTTATTGGGAATGAAGAAGATTTAAAAGATTATTCTTTTTCTCCTACAGAGTTTGAATATATTAAGAAACAGATATCAGATAAGAAAAAGACTATAAAAATTAACTCATATTTTAAATGGTCGTACATACAGTTGGTTGATTCAGAAAAAGAAGAATATATTGTAAAAGAAAAACTTCGAAGGGCAGCCGGGGATTTATATAAAGAATTAAAGGAAAACAAGCATACAGAAATTATTATTGTTGATTTATGCAAAAATCCTGAATTAGTTTTAGCATATGCAGAGGGCTTGGCATTAAGTCATTATCAGTTTTTAAAGTATATAAGTAAAGCTGATGAAAAGAAAAATTTTCTTAAGGAGATAATGATTGCTAGTAAGGAATTAGCAGATGAACAATTATTAGAACTTAATATATTGCTGGAATCGGTTTTTTGCGTAAAAGACCTGGTTAATGAGCCGGTGTCATATATGAATACGGATCAATTGGTGAATGAGATTAAAAAACTTGGGAAGAATGGGGGATTCGAAGTAGATATTTTTGATAAAAAGAAGATAGAATCATTGAATATGAATGGACTGTTAACAGTGAATAAAGGGAGTGTTGATCCACCAGGTTTTTCTGTATTAACCTGGAAGCCTGATGGTGCTGTAAATAAGAATCCTTTTGTTTTAGTTGGCAAGGGTGTAGTATATGATACCGGAGGATTAAATATTAAACCGGGTAATTATATGGATACAATGAAATCAGACATGGCAGGTGGTGCTGCAGTGGCAGGGACAATTTATGCTGTGGCAAAAGCAAATCTGCCAGTTTATATCATAGGTTTAATACCAATAACAGATAATCGTCTTAATGGCAATGCTTATGTTCCCGATGATATTATTGAGATGAGTAATGGAACTACAATTGAAATAAGAAATACAGATGCGGAGGGGCGCTTAATATTGGCTGATGCTTTAATTTATGCTAAACAGTATAATCCTGAACTAGTAATAGATTTAGCAACTTTAACAGGTGCAGCTTTGATGGCAATTGGAAATCAGGGTATAGTGGCTATGAGCAATGTTAAAGATGAAAGGTTTGAACAATTAAAAGTTTCGGGAAATAAAGTATATGAGAGAATAGTGGAATTTCCAATTTGGGAGGAATATAAAGAAATGTTAAAATCAGAAGTTGCAGATATAAAAAATCTTGGAGGAAATGAGGCCGGAGCGATTACAGCTGCAAAATTCTTGGAACATTTCGTTGATTATCCATGGGTGCATATGGATATTGCAGGAAGTGCATTTTTAACAAGTGGAGACAATTATAGGGGATCTGGAGCAACGGGAGTGGGAGTTCGTTTGCTTTTTGATTTCTTTAATAGTCAAATGTAATTTTAATTAACTGAAATTAGAAATTTAACTAATAACTAAAGGTAACCTCTAATAATTGGTTTTGTAATAAAAAGTAATTATTAGAGCTTGCCTAAACCTTTTCCCAATTTCAAGTTTCAAATTTCAATTACTATAACGAATCAAGTTAATGTATTTCAAAAGTGTCAACTACTTTAGGTATTTTTGAAAAATGCCAAATATTATCTTTAATTTTGCTTCTTTATGATCTTTATTGTTTGATAAAATAAATCACTTTATATGATTCAAAATAAAATTGTTGTTGGAATATCTCATGGTGATATTAATGGGATCAGCTATGAAGTTATAATTAAATCCTTAATGGATAATAGGATTTTTGATTTTTGCATCCCTGTTGTATATGGTTCTGCAAAGGTGGCAGCATATCATAGGAAAGCATTAAATATTGCTAATTTTAGTTTTAATAATATAAAATCAGCAAATGATGCCAACGTAAAAAGAGCAAACATAATAAATTGCCTTGACGATAATGTTCGTGTAGAATTGGGTAAATCTACTAATATAGCAGGAGAATCGTCTTTAATTGCACTCGAAAGAGCTGTTAATGATTTAAAAGAAGGAAATATTGATGTTTTGGTTACGGCTCCTATCAATAAAGATAATGTTCAATCAGAGAAATTCAACTTTTTCGGGCATACAGAATATCTTGCAAAAGAATCCAGCACAAAAGAACCTCTTATGTTAATGGTAAGTGAAAACCTTAAAGTAGGTGTTGTAACTACGCATTTGCCAATTAGTAAAATTCCAGAATCAATTACTGAAGAGGCTATTTTAAATAAACTCAGGATAATGAATAAGAGCCTTATTCAGGATTTTAAATTAGGAAAACCTAAAATAGCTGTTCTTGGGTTGAATCCTCATGCCGGAGATAATGGTTTGCTTGGAACAGAAGAGGTTGATATTATTATTCCAGCCATTAAAAAAGCTAAAGAGGAAGATATCTTAGCATTAGGGCCATATCCATCCGATGGTTTTTTTGGAAGTGATAGCTTTAAGAAAT
>DAOVYZ010000274.1 GCA_030635365.1 Bacteroidales bacterium | reverse complement strand
ATTTTTAGATAATTAATCGATCGTACCATGTCAGGCACTAAGGGGCCCAGCTCATTTTTTAGATTTAAATCTTTGAAAGGTACTTCCGGATTTATTGCCATTAAAACTTCCCCCTCCACATCCACGTCTTCAATACTGAATTTCGCTTCATGAAAAGCGTTTAAAACGGCAACTCCATCTACTTCGTAAGTTAATTTATATTTTATACTCATCAAAATTGCTTCTGACAGGTTATTGATTTTCTTTGCATCATTCCATGGAGTGCCATCAATTTTTTTTAGTAATTCTTCTTTATTTATATCTGAATATTTTTCTATCCAATCTATTAGTCCATTGCTTAGTAATTTGGCCGGGGTTTGATGTTCCTTTTCCATAATTCGTTTCTTTTATATTAATGTATTTTATTGCCTTTTTTCTATTGCTTATTATATGTCACTATACAGCTAGCAGACTTCCCTCCCAGTATTTTTACTTTATCTTTATTAATAAGTGTTTATTAATGCTTTATTTGTATATTGTTAATTCTGAAATAAATAGCCACTGCCTTTATTTTTTGATACTGCTCTAATCATAAAACCTCTTTTTATCTGGTTTCCAATTAATCTGTATCAAAAATAGTTGCGTAAAATTTCCCGTGATAGTAAAATTCAGACATGTTAAATTACAATTGCAATTTTTACCATTAGAATGAAAATCAACTTACTGCATAATAACAGGCCTGTTAAAATAAAAATGCCCTTTACTAATTTTTAAAAACTGCGATGGAGTTGTCTTCATTATTTCTTTAAACTCGTGGATAAAATGCATTTGATCATAATAACCACATGTGCACAAAACATCGAACAAATCCATTTCGGAATGGTTACTGATTAGCTTACAAGCATAATTAAAACGAATTATTTTTAAGTATTCTTTAGGTGCTATTCCCATATGCTGAATAAACAATCTGTGAATACTCCTGGCAGTAAGATTTAAGTGATTGGCCAGATCATTTACTGTACAACAACCATTGTGTTCAATTATGAAATCATATGCCGATTGTAATTTTTTAGACATGTTTTAATTCATTTAAAAAGAATTTGTTTAATACTTCTTCACTGTGTTGGTTGCAGGGAGCATTCGAAATTTTGTCAATCAGGGTCTTACTTTTTTTGCCAAAAACTGTTTCGAGGCGAACTACTTTGTTTGTAAAAGATTTAACAGGCAAACCTAAAAATTGACAAACTCCCCGAAAATTAAATGTTACAATCACTCCGCTTAAACAGGCACTTTTTGTAACTGGTTTAATATGTAATGCATTTTTTAACTCGAAAATTCCCACTATAAAATGAGTAAGCGTAATTTCTTTTTTACCATTTGTAATAATTATGTTACTGTTGTTGTAATAAATAAACATTTCTACCTTACCATTTGAAACTACTTTTAAGTACTTATCGTTTGTGATATGTGTATTCTCAAAAAACACATAACTTTCAATGTATGGTTTAAGCTCATCCGGAGGCACTGAATTAAACACTTCCATCTTCCCAATATAATTTATGTAAGGGCTTTGCATTTTTTTTATTTATTCAGAAGAAAATGCCGGAAGTATCACCCTTGATATTTAAGATTATTGTACATATGAGACATAACATACCTTTTAAATTACTACTTCACATTTCCGGCATTTTCTTAATTACTTGCCAATAGAAAAGCCTGGCATTTAATTTACTTGCGTGCACAGATTGAAACCAATTGTCTATGCTTTAATAATCGTTACTAAACAAATTTAAATATTACTAAACCTGCCTTATAGTAAAAACAGGACATGCGCTAAACAATGTCTTATAGTTATGAATTATTAATATATTGGATTGATAGTTAGATAAGCTCAAGTGATTAACAAATAAAATTATTGCTTGTTTTTATTTTTACCGGGCAAAAGTGTAAAACATTCTTTACCTAACGGAATGACATAAAGTAAAGAAAGAGTTTATACAAGACGAATGTTGAACTTCATGATCGGTGAAATAGTATAAATATTGGAAAGGATCAGATAACATGTTTCGATTTAGCCGGATAATGGAATGCATATAGCCGCGGATCATATTAAATGAGTACAGATTTACACGGATTTTTGATTAATTTAAGCATAATTAAAAACAAACATTATATTGATTAATAATATACCTGTATGTCAGAAAAAACTCTGACAGGCCATAAAAGCTCTGCCAGGTTTGAGAAATGTCAATTAAAGGTTGACATAACATTTCTTTAATACCTCTTTATGTAAAGTACTGTATCATGCTGTAAAGGATCGGATATGCTGTCCGATCCAACCGGGCAAAGTCATTATTTTTCAATTTCACTCAAAACTTCACGTGCTTTTTCCGGCTGGCCAATTTCATTATACACTGCTGCAAGGTCATAGTATGGGTCAAGGAAATCATCCGATGCAAATTCAATGGCTTTTCGGATTAATTTAATTCCTTTTTCAGTTTCACCCATTTTATGTAATGTCAATCCTAAACCTTTATTTGCATAAGCATGTTTGGGCTTTGACTTTAGTATAATCTCATTGGCTTCTTTTGCTTTACTATAATTACCCATAAAAAAATGGACAAATCCCTGAAGTGCCAACAACTCTTCATTATCCGGTTTTTTCTGAAGAAGGTAGTCGATTATTATTGCTGCTTCCTGATACTTACCGTTCGTAGCATAATCATGTGCCCGTTTTGAAAGTACTTCCAGGTCCTCAAATTTATGAAGCCTGCTTTTTAGGTCACCCATAGCTACCCGGTATGAACAATATGGATTTTCGGATTCCATTTTGCCATTCATAGTTAACCGTGTATTAGGACATCCTCCAAGACAAACATCAGCATATTTACAATCTAAACAATCGCCACCTAAATCACTCCTTTTCATTCCCCTTGTCCATTGAAATGATTTCTCATCATTCCATATATCAACTATACTGCGTTCCTTGATATTTCCTTCAATAAACGAACGGTCCCTTATTGAAGTACAACCCAGAATATCGCCATTGTGCAGTATGCCAAATCCTCTTTTTCCTGCATTACATCCATTCCAAGCACCTGCAGCACTATTTCCAAGGCTTAAATAACGAATTTGCTCTTCTCTTTCAGTATAGTACCCAAGGCAATCTGCCGGGTAAACTGTAATTTTTTGTTCCCTGGCAACCTCTAGGCAAAAATCCAATATACCATCTACATCTTTGGGGTCAAGAAGCTCATCTTTATGATTTACCATATTGCCCATGGGAATGCAAATTTGAAGTTGCCATGAGTCTACGCCCAAGCCAATAAGTATATCCTTCAATTTATCCAATTGTGTAAGGTTACTTTTATTAATACTTGTTATTGCACCACAATACTGGCCATGCTTTTTTAAAAGCTTAAAAGCATTCATGCTCCGGTCATAAGATCCTTTCCGCCTGATTTTATCATGTGTCTCTTTTAATCCATCGATACTGATTGCCACCGTACCAACATTACTCTTTCGCATTTCAAGAACCGTATCCTCTTCCAGCAACCAACCATTTGTTATGATATTGGGTATTATCCCATTCTTTACTAATCCTTTTGCTAATTGCGGCCAATCTTTACGGGTAAGGGGCTCCCCTCCGGAAAGGGTAATCCATTTCATTTCCAGTTTACCCAGGCCATCGCAGAGATTAAGTGCTTCATCAGTTGTTAACTCATTTGGCAGGGCATTAACACAGGCCGATCCGCAATGCATACATTTCATATTACAGGCCATTGTAATTTCCCATACAGCAGTAATAGGTTTATATTCCATGTTTTTTGATTTAAAAATATTAAGATGCTACCACTATGATAGCATCTTATTTGTTAATACTTTATTAGCAACAATCCGGCGGCGTACTACAATCATCATGTTGAGGGAAATTATATCTTTGAACAAACGGATAGTTATACTTGAGCATTGGTGGAATATTATATTTTGCAATCACACCATGGGGATGAGTACTGCACTCAGTAGGTGGGTAAGCAGCATATACCGGCATTAGGCCTTCTGTTGGCGAATAAGCTGCATAGTATGGGGCTACATGCCCTGCAGGTGCACAAACTGCATAATATGGTGCTACATGCTCTGCTGTCCTCTCCGGCAAAACACCATAATACGTTCTAACATGATCAGTAACCTGCTTGCAAAGAACACCATAATACAATCTGGCACAGGCATCATGAGGATCTCTTACATTATAAAGCATTATCGGGCCACCTTTTACATCAACTCTTGGTTTCTCAACAAATCCTTCAAGGGCTAAATCATCATTTTCTTTCTTCGTTGCTTCTATAATTTCAAACTCATACGTAATTTCATCTACCGGAGGTTCAATTTTCCAGAGAACTGTTTTTACGAATTTAACGGTAGCTTTTCCAACACCTGTTCCACGAAACCGGAAAACCTGTTTTACAGGTGCAATTCGATGTGATGAGGTTGGGCATGTACTCATTGCGATTAAATTCAATTCGCCTTTAAGCTCAGCCAGGAACCATCCGTAACCTGATGACCCCATCATAGATTCCAGGGTAATTTCGAACATTTGATTAAGTTCAATTGGTTCCTGTTTGATTGGAACTTTTTCTGTTTTTTTTGCACTCATTTTTTTAGATTTTAATTCGTTTACAATAATTTATTTTGTTTTCAAGACTATTGCAAAAGCAACTAAGCCCTGTTAGAACTCAATATAAAAATAGCAAAGGCAGACGTAAAAAAATATTTCACGATATTTCACCTGAACGATTTTGCAGGAGAAATCCGGCAACAGAATTGCTAAAATGGATATCTGTACAAATGCCTGAATCTAAAAAAACTCTGTCAGGACTTAAAGGCTCTGTCAGGTTTTGGAAACATCAATTTAAAGATTGAGTTCAATTTAACTAATTGAATCTTTACATTTTCTAATGCTGTGGTTTAAAGTTTCTTTGAATCTAAAAGGTTTGATTTTATTTTTTATATTATCTTTTATTTATCAATAGTATCTTTAATCTATTAATCCTGATTTAAATATATATTATAAGATTCAAATAAAATATTTCATGGTATTTCATGTGTCATTTAACTGTTTATTGTAGCGGGTTTGATAGAAGAAACAACTGTAAATAGTGCCTGTCCATAAAGTATCTTTGTAAAATGCTGACATATCTTACAGACGATGTCAGGTTGTTACAATAAGAAGTGTGTAAAAACTTCTTTACATGATGTACTTTATACAACAGTGAAAGATCAGATATATTATCCAATCCAGCCGGGATTAATATTACATGCAGGAACTAACCGCATTTACTTTAT
>DAOVYZ010000053.1 GCA_030635365.1 Bacteroidales bacterium | reverse complement strand
GCATTTGCAGTTATAAATAGAAAAACACCTTATGTTAAATTAAGAAAAGCAGGCTAAGTGTAAGCACAAGGTGTTGTTTGAATAAATAAAAATATTAACAATTTATAATCGAATTGCTTGTTTTAGTCTTAGAATTCGGAACATTGTGGTTAAGAATATTTAATTTTTTTTATTATGATTAAAAAAATATTTTCGTACAACGTAAATGGGATTCGTGCTGCTATGAATAAAGGCTTTGTAAATTGGTTAAAAGAATCGAATCCTGATATTGTTTTAATTCAGGAAACGAAGGCCCATAAAGAGCAGGTTGAAACAACACTATTTGATGATCTGGGATATAAACATTATTGGTTTTCTGCTCAAAAAAAAGGTTATAGTAGTGTTGCAATTTTATCGAAAGAGGAACCTAATCTTATTGAAAAAGGAATAGGAATTGAAAAATACGATATTGAAGGAAGAACTATTCGCGCCGATTATGGAGATATTACAATTATTAACTCTTATTTTCCATCAGGAACAACAGGAACAGTTCGCCAGGATTATAAAATGGAATATTTAGCTGATTTTCAGAAATATATTAATGAGCTGAAAAAGGAAAGGTCAAAGATAATTGTAAGCGGAGATTATAATATTTGCCATAAGCCAATAGATATCAATCACCCCGAAAGGCATAAAAAAACATCCGGATTTTTGCCAGAAGAGAGGGAATGGGTTGGCCAGTTTATTGCCGGTGGGTTTATTGATACTTTCCGAGAGTATAACCAGGAAGCTGAACAATATAGCTGGTGGAGCTATAGGGCGAATGCAAGAGCCAAGAACCTGGGATGGAGAATAGATTACCACATGATTTCAGAGGAATTAAAACCACAATTAAAAAATGCAACTATTTTACAGGATGTCCATCACTCTGACCATTGCCCGGTAGTTGTTGAGATAGATTTCTAAATAATTATGAAATGGATATTTTCCAAAGTTTTAAACTTTGGAAAAGATAATATAAATTTAAAAATAGCTTTATCAATTTAATGTTTTTCCACCTGATTCGTCTTCATGATATAAAAGATTTATTTTTTAACTAAATTTAAAAATCATGAAAAAACTAATTCTAAGTTTACTTATTGTATCACTTTTAAGTACAATAGTTTATTGTCAAAATCCGGTATTTGATAAAGCTTTTGACAAATATGCGTTAAAAGACGGATTTACAACGGTTAATGTATCAAGTAAATTATTAAATATGTTTCTTCCTAAAGATGAAAAGATTGAAGAAGTAAAAATTGGGAATATAAAAATTCTTTCAGTTGAGGATGAGTCATTAAATGAAGATTTAAACTTTTATGAGGAGATTATTCCAAAATTAGATATGAACGATTATGTTAAACTTCTAAATATACAAGATGAGGATGATCAGGTTGTGATAATGAGAAAGAAACATAATAAGGGCAAACAAGAGTTTTTATTGATTGTTGGAGGTTCTGATAATACAATGATTTACATTGAAGGGGATTTAAATTTCTCAGAAGTAAGCAAAATATCAGATGTGCTTAATTCAGAGGATTTATCAAAAATTTCAAGCTCAAAATAGCTTAAATGAATAAAAATCAATTCATAAAAGAGTTCTTGCCCTTGAGTGAAAAAGTTTTCAGGTTGGCTTACAGATTTCTAAACGATTCTGAAATGGCTAAAGATATTGTTCAGGGAATATATCTGAAACTATGGGACAAAAGAAATGAATTGAAAAAATTTACAAACAAAGAGGCATTTGTAGTAAAAATGGCAAGAAATGCATGCCTTGATAAAATAAAACTTACAAAGAATACTATAGATGTATCCCATTATCATAATCCGGTTCAGCCGGATTATGACAATGCTGAATCAGCTCAGATTGTTAAAAGAATAATTAAAACATTGCCTGATCAACAAAAACAGATTATTGAACTACGTGACATTGAAGGCTTTACTTTTGAGGAAATATCTGATATTCTTGATTTATCGATAAACAATATTAGAGTATCTTTATCGATAGCAAGGAAAAAAGTTAGGGAAGAATTTAATAAAATATACAGCCATGGATTACAAAGAAATTAAAATATTGCTTGATAGCTATTACAATGGCGAGACTTCTTTGGAAGAGGAAAAATTAATTCATGAATTCTTTAAAGGAGACAATATCCCTTTAGAATTGATGAAAGAAAAAGAATTGTTTGAATCATATCAGAAAATTAAGATTGAATCTAATCCTGATCATAAGTTAAACAATGAACTAATAGGATTAATTGAGCAAAAGTGGGAAAAATCTACAAAAGGAAAATTCAGGAAAGTAATAAAATGGTCAATGAGTGCTGCTGCAAGTATTGCTGTAATGTTAAGTATTTATTTTTATTACAATCAAAAACCTATGTTAATTCAAGATACATTTACTGATCAACAACAAGCTTATGAAGCTACAAAACAAGTATTAACGTACATTTCTGTAACTATGAACTCTGAGTCGGTTAAGTTAGCAGGTTTGGCTCAAATCAATGAAAACTTTAAAAGCATTGATAAACTTAAGAATATTGATAAAGCAATAAAAACGTATAAATCAAAAGAAAAATGAAAACATTACAAGTAATTACACTTTTATTTTTCATTTCTGTAAGTAATATAATTGCACAGAAAACACCGATAGATAAACTATTTGATAAATATGCTTATAAAGACGGTTTCTCAACTGTATTTATTTCAAAGCATATGTTTGAACTATTTGCAAATCAGGATGAAAACAATGAAGACCCGGAAGAATTGAAAAAAGCAATTGTAGGTTTAGAATCCATTAGAATTCTTACTATTGAGGATAGCACTTTAAATAGCCAAATTAACTTTTTTAAAGAAATTGGTAGTCAGATACCCTTCGATGAATATACTACATTGATGGTAGTTAAAGAGGAAGATGTTGATTTAAGAATGATGATAAAAGAAGAAGATGGTAAGATTATTGAATTTTTAATGCTTGGAGGGGGTGATGATGATATTTTAATAAGTATTATCGGAACCGTTGATTTAAACTCAATATCAAAAATATCTGATGCCGCAATGAAGATGGAAGGACTGAATAAGAATAAAGATTAAAACTTTTGAAGTTGAAATAAATAGTAATGGAAAAAGGGTAAAGACCTTTTCCAAAGTTTAAAACTTTGGAAAAGATTATATGGTAGTAATTTACTTATTCTGATTACGTTTACGTTCGTGTTCCTTTAAATAAATTTTTCTTAAACGGATTGATTTAGGAGTAACTTCCACATATTCATCAGCCTGAATATATTCTAAAGCTTCTTCCAGTGAGAATTTAATAGGAGGCGCAAGCCTTACCTTATCATCAGTTCCTGAAGCACGTACGTTCGAGAGCTTTTTAGTTTTTGTAATATTTAAACCCAGGTCACTGTCTTTTGTATTTTCCCCAACAACCTGGCCTTCGTAAATTTCTTCCATAGGAGAAACAAAAAATCGTCCGCGATCTTGCAGTTTGTCTAAAGCGTAAGCAATAGCCATTCCTGTTTCGATTGCTATTAATGATCCAACTTGCCGTTTTTCAAACTCACCTTTAAAAGGTTCAAAATCTTTAAAACGATGGGCAATTACAGCTTCTCCTGCAGTTGCTGTCATCATTATATTCTTTAAACCAATAATTCCTCGTGAAGGCACATGGAATTCGAGTAAAACTCTATCATTTTTACGTTCCATATTCATCATTTCTCCTTTTCGTTGCTGAATAATTTCTATTGCTTTACCTGAATATTCTTCAGGCAAATCAACCGTTAAATATTCAATAGGCTCGCACTTTTCTCCGGCAATATCTTTTATAATAACTTTTGGTTGCCCGACTTGTAACTCATAACCTTCACGGCGCATTGTTTCAATTAATACAGATAAGTGCAAAACACCGCGTCCATATACAGTATGTGCATCTACCGAATCAGTTGGATTAACTTTGAGAGCAAGATTCTTTTCAAGCTCTTTTTCTAAGCGTTCTTTAATATGTCGAGATGTTACAAACTTCCCTTCTCTACCAAAAAATGGAGAATTGTTAATTGTAAAAAGCATACTCATTGTAGGCTCATCAATTGAAATAGGATCTAATCCTTCAGGATTTTCATAATCAGCAATTGTATCACCGATAGAAAAACCCTCAATACCAACTAAAGCACAAATATCTCCTGAGTTAACAACATCAATTTTCTTTTTTTCTAAACCTTCATAAGTAAGTAGTTCTTTAATTTTTGTCCTTTGAACAGAACTATCTCTTTTTACCAGTGAAACCTGCATTCCTTGTTTTAATGTGCCACGCAAAAGTTTCCCGACAGCTATTCTACCAACATAGGGAGAGTAGTTTAATGATGTTATTAACATTTGAGGAGTACCTTCAAATGATTTTGAATCGGGAATATATTTAATAATACAGTCCATAAGAGCAATAATATCTGATGTTGGATTTTTCCAGTCATTAGACATCCAGCCTTGTTTTGCAGAACCATATACAGTTGGAAAATCTAATTGATCTTCGTTTGCATCAAGGTTAAACATCAGGTCAAAAACCTGCTCCTGCACCTCCTCTGGCCGGCAATTTGGCTTATCAACCTTATTAATAACAACAATTGGTTTAAGTCCTAGTGTTAAGGCTTTCTGAAGGACAAATCTTGTTTGCGGCATAGTTCCTTCAAAAGCATCTACCAAAAGCAATACTCCATCGGCCATATTTAATACACGTTCCACTTCACCGCCAAAATCAGCATGCCCGGGAGTATCTATAATATTTATTTTATAATCTTTGTAAGTTACCGATACATTTTTTGACAAAATAGTAATTCCTCTTTCTCTTTCAAGATCATTATTATCAAGGATTAAATCCCCGGGATTTTCATTTTCCCGAAACAGTTTCCCCAACACAAGCATTTTATCAACAAGAGTTGTTTTGCCATGGTCAACGTGTGCAATTATTGCTATATTCTTAATTTTTTGCATTTTCCCTATAAAATTTAAGCGTGCAAAGGTATAAGAATTTAGTTAATATAAGACAGAAACAGGAATAATATTGATATTCTGTTGGTAAAAACCCTGAGGCTGTCCAAAAAGTCTTTGTGTGCCTTTGCGTTTCCTTTGTGGTATAATGACAAAATGTTGTTACACAGAGTTTCACAAAGAAGACCCAAAGTTTCGCAAAGTAGAAAAAACTACAATTCTTTATTTTTTTTAACTTTTTGGACAACCTCAGGGTTGGGTTAAGAAATAAAAAAAGTATTTACATTTACTAAATTTTGCTTAATCATTGAGTTTTATCTAAATACAAGGTAAATAGTCCCATAACTTGAGTTCAAGATCGTTTTTGATTTAATGTTCAATCTTGGGGCAAATAACTAACAAGATTTCGGCGTTCAAATAAATTCCTCATTATTTTGTTATTAATACGAACGAATTTTCTGTCGGAATTTATTGCACCAGAAATTATCTTAAGTAAAGTAGACTTCCCTGCTCCGTTCCTTCCAAATAAACCAATTATATCTCCTGGTTTACACGAAATAAAAATATCAGTTTATTATTAGATAAGATTTTTGTACTTTATTGCTTAACATAACAGTTAGTATGTACATACCGGCAGGAACATTATCAACTTGTATATTATGAATAGAGTTTCCTTCAGTCTTATGTAAGTTTGTTTCATATACTGTTCGTCCTTCTATATCAACAATAACCACTTTAGCCGTGCCATTTTTTCCATTAAGGCTTAAATTAAAGTTCCCATTATTGGGATTTGGTGATATTAATACATTACTTAAAAATATATCAGAAGGTATATCATTTTTGTTTGATACCACACCATCCGTATAAACTGCAACATTATCAATACTAATATCACCTTTGCTATCATTAAGAGTGGAGCCTAGAAACCTTAACTGAATCGTTTGGTTAATATAATTATCAATGCTAATATCTTGTTCCGTCCAGGTACTGCCAGAAGTATGTTGTTGCCCGCTTATGGAAAATAAATCTGTCCAGCTATCTCCATTATTGGTGCTTACCTGTAACTTAAGATTTCCTATATCTCTACCATACATATTATAATAGAATCTAACATTGGCACTTGATTTTCCCGACAAGTCATAACAAGGGCTTATTAAACCGGCAGTACTATTTTCATAATCAGAAGCTTCTAAAAATTTGAAGTAATATCCACTTTGAGCACTACTTGCTCCTGTGGAACTTGATTTGGTGCTAGCCCCAAATGACCAACCACATTCTTCTTCAGAATCAACTATCCAAGAATCATCTTCTGTTCTGTCAAAATTATCGTAATAAGGGAAATTTGATAAGGCAGATGTACAGACTGGGTTAGTTGAAGAGGGTGGGGTACATGAAGTTAAATAATACCGCTCTAATCTCATTGTAGTCTTGATTCTCTCTATTTGCCCGTCACTAAACCTACTTCTGCATTCATTAGATGCGTCTGACATATAATTTTTACCATCCGGGGCGTAAGAATCGCCGTTAGCATCTTTTTCATTGCCATCATAATTACAATTACTGTCAAAATTACTATCTCCTCCCGGATCTGCCGGTGTATCATTTATTAGGTCACCTGCGATGTGGCCATTAGAACCATTTACTAATTCATCTCCCCTTGAGGAACTATAAGTATGCAATAATCCAAAATAATGGCCTACCTCATGAATAGGAGTAGATGTTTCGATTTCTTCATAGTCGATTTCTATTAAATCCATTAAGTCTTCCGGGAAATTAGAATGCCCATGTCCACTTTTAAAATTTAGGATCACCATATTTATTACGCGATTAGTATAATCCAAAGCCTGAATCAACTGTTCTTCAGATACAATATCTCTATCCCAGTTAGTATGAAATCTGTCATCATCAACGTAACGGACGCCACATAAATTAAATGTAATATTTGCAGCTGAATAAGCAGCATTTAGATCAGTCATCATGTTATTTACATCAGTCGCATCTGCTCTGGCATTATTGCCATTATCATCTCTGGCTATATGAAAAATGATGGGCACTGTATAATCTTGTGCCGAAATGTTAAGCATTAAAAAGGTTAATGCAACAATAAGTGTAATTTTTGACCATGTGAGGATTTCAGGTTTTTTTTTCATAATCTTGTAACTTAGGAATTAATTTCAAATAACAAATGTGTTCAAGTTAAGTTGTGGTTCATAGAAAAGAAATACTACTTGAACGATACCAAAGGAGATAACTTACGATACAAAAACGATACAATTAAATCGCAATAGCCTCACTAAATGGTTAAATTGAGGCAGGAACGCTCTTGGTATTTGTTTGCCAACAATATTTTGATAATTGTATTGATTTTGTAATAAATAAAGTTACAAACTTTAAATATCCTTTCTTTTGTTCAGTGTTTTTACTCCATTTTCAAGTAAAAGTTTTTATTTATTGTTCATTGAGCTAAATGCTTTAGTTAAGGCAGTTTCTATTTTTGTTGAAAGTTCCGGATTTTCGTAACGCTTTGCAAAATCGTTTAACCTCTGCAAATAATGAAATGAGAGTCTTTGTTGATAATCTGCACCTCCTGAAAACTTTTCAGGTAATGAGAAATAGTAATTCATTTCTTCAATTGTAATATCAGCAAATTCTTCAACTATATTGTTTGCCTTTTCTTTTGCTCCAATATTATAATAGGTTTCAATAATATCTAACATAAACAGATCGTACTTGAAATTATAAATTGGCATAATTTCCATACACCTGTTTAAAACAACCATTGCAGAATCTTTTTTGCCAACAAGTAATAATTCTTTAGCAAGGCGATTAAAGCTATTTCTGATTTTTATAACTGATGTTGTTCTGTCAATAGTGTGGTCAATCCAAATATCAGGATTATTCATATTTCCCCATTTGAAATCTTCCATTAATTTTTTATACATAATATCAACATCTATACGCCCTGTTTCAAGGTATCCTTTTGCCGGGGTTTTTATAGGAACTAATCGATAAGCAAAACCTTCTAATTGTAAATAATCATCAATCCCAATATTACCATCACCAGCTGTTGAAACAAAATAAACAGGACGCTCCCAGTTGTTATTTGCAAGTAAATCAAGAATCATCATTTCATTTTTCATGATTCTTCGTTTATTGATTTGAAATCTGATTTCGGGTACAATTTTATCTGCATCTTCAACTCTGACGGTTCCGTTAGCGATTACTTTTGCAGAATCAACAGGAACAATAAATTTATTAGTCGGTAAGTAGTCGATCCATTCATTTTGCCCTACCTGCAATTTTGTCCTTTTATCATCAGAAATAACAAAATCCATAGCTTGAGTTACAGTTACGTAATCATCAATCCGTTCATTTATATATACAACATCTCGAAACCCATTTAAGTATTGTTCATGAGTCATCCCAAAAGGAACAGGTTCAGAGTCGTATGCTTTTCGTTTCATCTGGTCAATGTACCAATCTGTATTTAGTAACGATAAATTAACTACGCGTACATCTGTTCTTATTCCTTCGACTTCTTGTGCATACCATAGGGGAAATGTATCGTTGTCGCCATGTGTAAACAAAATAGCATTAGGAGCACATGAATTTAAATAATTCGAAGCAATATCTCTGGCAATATACCTGTTTGACCTGTTATGATCATCCCAATTTTCAGAGGCCATAACAACAGGTACAGCTATTAAACAAATAGTTGTTGCTAATCCTGCACTTATAACCGGATTTATTTTCTTTCGGAAGAAATTGTATACTCCTAAAACACCAAGCCCTATCCAAATTGAAAATGCATAAAATGATCCTGCATATGCATAGTCTCTTTCACGAGGCTGAAGAGGGTATTGGTTTAGATATATTACTATTGCTAATCCGGTAAGGGCAAATAATAGCAATACCACAATAAAATCATTAAAATGTCTTCGCAGCTGAAAGAAAAAACCTATAAAACCCAGCAAAAGAGGCAACATATAATATACATTTCTGGATTTCTTATTTTTCATACTCTCTGGCAGGTTTTCCTGGGAACCTATCAAAGAATTGTCAATAGAAGTAATTCCTGTAATCCAATTTCCGTTTAAAAGTTCGCCATGACTTTGTGTATCATTTTGCTTGCCCGAGAAATTCCACATGAAATATCTTAAATACATATGCCCTATTTGATATGTAAAGAAAAATTTGAGATTTTCTCCAAATGAAGGAACATATCTAATTTCGGATTCTCCGTTATAATTGTTTACAGTTATTTTTTTCCCTTTAATATCAGCCCATTTCTTATACTCTTCTGCATGATCAGGGTTTGTTTGGCTATACATTCGGGGAAAGACGGTAGTAAATCTTTCATCATACTCATATTCTGCATTTAATGAGTACGATTTTATATATTTACCATCTTTTTGCCTGTAAGTATATGGTTCATTACTACCAGTAATAGGGGCATTATAATATTGTCCTTTAACCAGCGGGCGGTTTCCGTATTGTTCTCTATTTAAATAGTGTAAGAGATTAAACACGGTCTCAGGATTATTTTCATCCATTGGGGTATTAGCTAACGACCTGATAACAATCATTGTAAAACTTGAGTAGCCGATCATTATTACTGTAAAAACAAGAATTATTGTATTTAGTACAACTTTCTTTTTTTTATGAGTGAAGTATATAGCCCATACAATGAAACCAATTAGTAAAAGGATATAAAAAAAGTTTCCGGTATTAAAAGGTAGCCCAAAACCATTTACAAAAAGCAATTCAAATCCGGTTGCAATTTTAATAACGCCTGGTATTATAATGTACATTATAGAGGCCAGAATAATTACTGAAACCAATAAAGCCTTAATGACACCATTTCTTGATACCGGATATTTTTTATAATAATAAACAAAAACAATGGCAGGTATTGCCAACAAATTTAATAAGTGGACACCTATTGACAGTCCCATTAAATAAGCAATTAGAATTAACCATCTGTTTGAATATTTTTCATCAGCAACATTTTCCCATTTTAAAATAGCCCAGAAAACAACCGCTGTAAATAACGATGATAAAGCATAAACCTCACCTTCAATAGCCGAAAACCAGAATGTATCCGAAAAGGTATATGCTAAAGACCCGACTAATCCACTTCCAATTATTGCTATTAATTGTCCGTTAGTTAATTCATTTTTATTAGAAAACATCTTTTTTGCAAGATGCGTAATTGACCAAAACAGAAATAATATTGTAAAAGCACTTGCTAATCCGGACATTGCATTTACCATCATAGCAACATTTGTTACATCGCCTGCAAAAAGAGAAAACACTCTGGCAATAATCATAAACAAAGGAGCTCCTGGAGGATGCCCTACTTCAAGTTTATATGCAGTGGCAATAAATTCGCCACAATCCCAAAAACTAGTTGTAGGTTCAATTGTTAACATATATACTGTTGCGGCAATTAAAAAAACAATCCAACCGGTTACGCGATTTACAAGCTTAAATTTTTCCATCTATTTTTTTCTTATTATTCAATTTTCCCAAAACTAAATTCTGATAATAAATGATTTCAACATTCAAATTATTGTGTAAAGATTAAAAAAAAAGATCAGAATAAAGATATTGCTTCGAAATTACTTAAATTAGCCAAATTCTGAAACCTTCATGTAAAATAAATTGTGTTAAAATTTAATTATTTTTAATTTAATTTGAAAGAAGGATAGAATTAAGAGCATGAAGATTCACGAGCGGAACAAGTGATGGATTGTGGGTGCGAGCCTGCCGGACAGGCAGGTAACAAAAAAAATC
>DAOVYZ010000488.1 GCA_030635365.1 Bacteroidales bacterium | reverse complement strand
GTACGACAAGCTGTGGCGTCGTCAGTTATTACGTACGCCATTATTCTAATGTTTTTAGTTTAAAAATTATTTATATTCATTTACAAAATTATTTTCTTAATTTTAATTCTAAAACAAATATGCTTCTAAATAAGCATATAATTACAATTTAGAATAATTCTAAACAACGTCTATTCAAGATTATTAAGCCTATTTGCAACTACTTAATCATTTAGGAACTTAATTGCCAAATAAGACATAGTTCCCATACCGGTTCTTAAAGATTCTTCATCAATATTAAAAGTTGGAGAGTGTAATGGGCATACATTTTCAGGATCTGAAGAAGTTCCTAAGCGATAAAATGTCGAAGGTATTTTTTGTGAGTAATAAGCAAAATCTTCAGCTGTCATCCTGTAATCAAGTTTTTCAACATTATTACTTCCAAGATATTCTTTTGCATAATTAATTGCGTTATTTGTAGTTTGTTCATCATTTACAAGAACGGGGTATCCAACCTTAATTTCTATATCAACTTCGGCTCCCATTCCTTGAGCAATTGAGGTAGTAATTTTTGTAATTTCCTTATGTGCTTGTTTTCTCCATGTTTCATCCATAGTTCTAAATGTACCTTCAATATTTACTTCCGAAGGAATAATATTTGTAGCACCATTAGCAATAACTTTCCCAAATGATAAAACTGTAGGGATACCAGAAGGGGATAATCTGCTTACAACTTGCTGCAAGGCAACAATTATATGAGATGTAACCAGAACTGTATCTGTTATTTTATTAGGTATTGCTCCATGCCCCCCTTTTCCCTTTACGGTTAAAAATATTTCATCACTTGAAGCCATATAAGTTCCTTTTTTAAAACCTATTTTGCCGCATGGGAGCTCAGGATAAACATGCTGGCCAATAATTATTTCAGTGGCTGGATTTTCTAAAACTCCTTCCTCTATCATTTGTTTTGCACCACCGGGAAGTTTTTCTTCAGCAGGTTGGAAAATGAATTTTATGGTTCCTTCAAAAAACCCTTTTAATTCCTTAAGTATTAGTATCACTCCTAATAATGAAGCTGTGTGTGCATCATGCCCACAAGCATGCATAACACCTTTATTCTTAGATTTAAAAGGCAAACTATTTTTCTCTTCAACTGGTAAAGCGTCAATATCTGCTCTCAATGCTATTGTTTTTTTATCCGGGTTCTTACCTTCAATAAAACATACAATACCTGTGTGTGCAATTCCTGATTGATATTTTATATTCCAAGAGTCAAGTAACGAAACAATATATTCTGAAGTTTTATATTCTTGAAATGAAATTTCAGGATATTGATGAAGATGCCTTCTAATTTCAACTACTTGTTTGAAATACTTTTTAACAAGGCTATTAATTTTATCTTTTAAATCTATCATTTTCCAATTATCATTTTTAACGAAACTACTAACATAAAAATTCCAAAGGCTTTTTTTAATGTTTTCGCAGGTAAATGTACAGAAATTTCTGATCCAATGTAACTTCCTAAAATAAAAGCCAGCATTAATATTATTGCAAATTTATAATTTACATACCCATTTTTAGTGTAATTTAAAACAGCAAGTATTCCGATTGGGAAAAGTAAAACAGCAAGGCTTGTCCCTTGTGCATGATGTTGGGTGAGCCCAAAAAGAAATACTAAAGCTGGCACTATAATAATTCCCCCGCCAACACCTAATGAGCCTCCCACTATACCAGCAATAAAACCAATTACGATAAGTAACATTAT
Source organism: Bacteroidales bacterium (assembly GCA_030635365.1). Taxonomy (GTDB): domain Bacteria; phylum Bacteroidota; class Bacteroidia; order Bacteroidales; family UBA12077; genus UBA12077. Next base: position 1,122 of record DAOVYZ010000488.1, on the reverse strand, counting down.
TTCGTTCATGTTCATAATTACAAAGTTTTAAAAATCTAAACTTAATGAGAAATAAAATATCCGGGGTGTAATTTCTTGATTTTCTATACCCCACGCCCAGTCAAAACGTGCAAAGTATCCAAATAGCATAGCTCTAAAACCAAAGCCATAACCGGCAACAATTGGATCGCGTTCGGTATCCAAAGTTATGGTTACAGGGTCTTGTCCTATAATTTGTTTATCATAAGCATTTTCGTTTGAATAAGGAGATAAGCCAGTCCATGCAGTTCCAACATCAAAGAAACCAACCATTTGCAAGTTCTGCCAAAATGATGAATTTAAGGGGTAATTAGAAAAATATTTAATGAGAGGCCATCGCAATTCAGTATTAATTAATGCAAAACTATTTCCATTTCTAATGTTCTGAGGGAATCCCCTTAAGTTAGTGGCCACAGCCTGATAAGCATATTTTTCATCATCGTTAATAGGAATTTCATTTAAGGGAATAAATGTGGGGTTATTTTGAGAAAAATTTGTCCAGTTATCAACTCCACCTAAATAGTATATCAGTTTATTATTGCCAAATGAGGTGCTTGCTGCAAATCTTGCTGCAAAAATTAAATCACGATGAACCTTCTGATAATGCCTGAAATCAGCACCAACCACAAATAAATCTGTTTTTGTTTTGTTAACCTGTTTATAATATTCTCCGAATATTTTATAGCGGGTGCCGTTATATAGATTAACACCCATGCTTATTGTATTATCAAAAATGTAATCAAGTTTTAATCCTGTCCAAAGTTTATTAACATCAGGTTCTTGTAAGCTGTTTCTATCAATAGACAAATAAATCTGTTTATCATGCCTTACTGTAAATGTACCTTTAATTGCCATAATTTGGCTAAAAGGCAAAGTACGTATATACATTAATTTATTTGTTTGGGTGTTTGATGCAAAGTCTTCTGTTTTATTCTCAAAACTCTGCCGGTGATAAACAAATTGTTCATCGATTTTTTTCTTTAAATTCTCCAGGCTAACCAGGTATTCATTACTATTAAAGTCTGCCGAAAATCGAACACCTGCAATTAACTTATAATCTTCTAACAGGTCATAGGCACCAATCTTAAATAATGCATTAAATCC
>DAOVYZ010000034.1 GCA_030635365.1 Bacteroidales bacterium | reverse complement strand
TGAAACTTTAAGTTTTGATATACCATTAGTAGAAGTTGAAAAAGATATTTATTCCCTGGAGCTTTTTCATGGACCAACTTGTGCTTTTAAAGATGTAGGAGCTCGATTTATGGCTCAATGTCTTGGTTATTTTACAAAAGAAACAAAAGACAAAATTACTATTTTGGTTGCTACCAGTGGTGATACAGGGAGTGCTGTTGCAAGTGGATTTTATGGAATTGAAGGAATTGATGTTGTAATATTATATCCGGCAGGAAAAGTAAGCGAAATACAAGAAATGCAACTAACCGGAATGGACAAAAATATTACAGCTTTAAAAGTTGATGGAACATTCGACGATTGCCAAAATCTTGTAAAATCAGCTTTTATGGATTTGGAATTAAAAGAAAAGATAAATCTGTCCTCTGCAAACTCAATAAATATTGCACGCCTTATACCACAAAGTTTTTATTACTTCCATGCTATTTCTCAATTAAATGGGAATAATAAACCTGTTGTTTTTTCTGTTCCAAGTGGTAATTATGGTAATATAACAGCTGGATTACTGGGGAAAAGTATAGGTTTAAATATAGATAAATTTGTAGCATCAAGTAACGTTAATAAAATTGTTCCTGATTATCTTGAGACCGGCAATTTTTTCCCCAAGCCATCTATTGAAACAATTTCAAATGCTATGGATGTAGGAGATCCAAGTAATTTTGCCAGAATTCTGGCACTTTATAATCATAATCATGAAAATATTAAGAAAGATATTTATGGTTGTCACTTTACGGATGATGAAACCCGCAGTACTATTAAAAGTATTTCTGAAAAAACAGGATACATTCTTGATCCTCATGGTGCTGTTGGTTATTTGGGTTTAAAAAAATACTTACAAAACAATAATGCTCTTGGAATATTCTTAGAAACAGCCCATCCGGGGAAATTTGCCGAAACAGTGCAGAATGAAATTAAATCCGAAGTAGGGATCCCCGTTAGGCTGAAAGAATACCTGACAAAGGGGAAAAAGTACATTGAAATGAATACTGACTATGAAACTTTTAAAGAATATCTTTTAGATAAATGATTTAAAAAATAGAGACTGTCAGTATTGACAGCCTCTTATCCTTAACTAAATCAAACTATTGATAACTATAATCCATATTTGTCAACTAAATAAATAAGTGCAGCCATGGTTGCGGCTCCTTTTTGCATTTCTTCTCTGTTTATTTGATCAAAAGTATCATTACCACAATGATGCCAATCAAAATAATGGGTAGGATCTGTTGCTAATCCTAAAAGAGGAGTCCCTATTTCTTTTAATGGCTCTATATCTACTCCTCCATAACCTTTCTCAAACATGTTAACAGAATAAGGCTCAAATAATTTTTTGTATAATGCAATTTTATTAATTATTTCAGGAGAAGCATCAATAGTAAAACCCAAAGGAATGGTTACTCCTCTATCACTTTCAATTGCTAAAATATGTTTTTCTCCATTTCGTTTAGCTTGTTCAGCATATACTTTTCCTCCACCTTGAGAAATTTCTTCATCCATATACATTACAGCACGAATAGATCGTTTGGGCTTATACCCTATTTTTTTAAATAATCTTAATACCTCAATAGCTTGCATGCATCCTCCTCCATCATCATGAGCTCCGGGGCTGTTATCCCAAGAATCTAAATGTCCTCCAACAATAATATATTCATTTGGGTATTCACTACCGGTAATTTCGCCAATCGCATTGTATGAAACAGTATCAGGTAAATTTTTACAATTTGTTTTAAAATAAAATGTTAAGTCGGGATTTGTTTCTAACATATTACTCAACAAGTTGGCATGCTTTGTAGCAATACATACCGAAGGGACAGTAAAATCATTTTCAACTTTTTGTGTTGTTCCCGTATGTGGAAACTCATCAATTGAAGTAGTTAATGATCTTATTACAGCACCAACAGCACCATATTCTGCAGCTAAAACAGGCCCAATAAAACGTTGGCCTGCAACTTCACTATATGCCTGGAAGGGATTTTCTAGGGCAGGATTCATAGCTTTATTAAAGAATACAATTTTCCCTTGTACCTGATCTCTTGTTAATTGCCATAATCCTTCAGTTCCGTTTACCTCAATTACTTTTGCTTCAATACCTGCTTTTTCTGTTGCTATTCCTCTTCCTAAAGCACAAACATTTACATTTATCGCATTCCCATTTGACTTAATTGCACCAATCTCCTGTTCTCCCCTTTTCCAGTTCATTACATCTACTTCTTGCAAAAAAACATTATCCAAAAACATTTGTTCCATTATTGATTTTGTCCATTTTGCAGCTTCTCCTCCTTGGGGGTAGCAGGCTAATCTTTTTGGAAAATGTTCCGTTAAATATCTTAAAATTTCATACGATTCATTACTAAATTCAGCTTCTTCAAAAACTAACTTAATAGTTTCTTCATCGGATAATTGAAGTGATGATCTATTACACGATAGTAAAAATAAAAACCCCAGGAATAATATGAGTATCTTTTTCATTCGAAATTATTTAGATTATATGATTGTATCTTTTTGGATATTCTTTTTTTAGACTATTATACTACCTAAAAGATTAACCGGTTTAAAAATCCACTATCAATATTTTTTAATCTTTTTAAACATTTATGAACTATCTGCAAAACAATATTTTCTGCAATATTGAGTATTTTAGTTAGATAATAAATACTCAAAAAATGTCAGGAAAAAACGAAACAAAATTCTGGATCAGAAATTCAATCACAGTTAAGTTTGTAGTTATAGGTTTTATCATTTTAGCTTTATTAATTCCAGCCGGAATGATAAAAAATCTGATTAACGAAAGAAACTCTTTAAGAAATTCAGTTATAAGCGAAGTAAGTTATAAATGGGGCAATCCTCAAACAATTGCAGGCCCCATATTAAGTATTCCTTATAAGCGTTATTACAAGAAAGATAAGGAAATAGTTGAAGAAATTAATTATGCTTATTTTCTCCCTGAAGATTTAAATGTAAAAGGGAATATTAATCCGGAAATCCGTTACAGAGGAATTTATAAGGTAGTAGTATATAATACTAGTTTAAGCTTTAGTGGGAATTTTACAAAACCGGATTTTAGTGATTGGAAGATACGTAATTCTGATATATTGTGGGAATATGCTAGCTTATCGATACGTATCCCCGATATGCGTGGAATAAAGGAAGAGATTAAGATAAATTGGAATAAAAATGAGTATGACGTTAATCCGGGTATTGACAATCAGGATTATTATACTGGTATTTCGACAAATGTTGTATGTAATGATTCTGAAAATTACGACTTTAAATTTGATTTAAATATTAATGGAAGCGAATCCCTGAATTTTATACCTATAGGAAAACAAACAGATGTTGAACTTACGTCTGAATGGGCTGATCCTAGTTTTGAAGGTTCGTTTTTACCATATAATAGAGAAATATCAGAAAGTGGTTTTACTGCCAAATGGAAAGTCTTACATCTGAATAGGACTTATCCACAGAAATGGACAGGTGATGCATATTCAGTAGATAATTCTACTTTTGGAGTTAATTTACTACTCCCGGTTGATCATTACCAAAAATCACTTAGGTCAGCGAAATATGCTATCATGTTTATTTCGTTAACATTCCTGGTATTTTTCTTTACAGAAATTTTAAATAAAAAAAGGATTCATCCTATACAATACTTGCTGGTAGGCCTGGGTTTGAGCGTCTTTTATACTCTCCTCGTATCATTATCCGAACAAATTAGTTTTAACCTGGCCTACTTTATAGCAAGTTTATCGATTATTACTTTAACTACTGCGTATTCTTATAGTATGTTAAGGAATAGAAAATTAACGATTGTAGTTGCGTTCGTGTTAATTGTTCTTTATACTTTTCTATTTACAATACTTCAATTACAGGATTATTCATTATTACTCGGAAGTATTGGTTTGTTTATTACTTTAGCCATAGTGATGTATTTATCACGAAAAGTTGACTGGTATTCTAACTTGCAAAAAGAAGAAAACCAGGAAATGGCTGGTTGATAGGTTAAGTAGTGTTAGGCGTAAGTCCGGATATTAATTTATCCGGGCTTTTTTATTTAAATACCACCCATCCACGATCTTTTGAGATAGCATTAATTACAGAGGTAATTTGCATGAATTCTTTTTGCATATTACTTAATTCTTCTTGTGCAATGTTTTTGTTTTGAGCTTCTTTTAATTTAACTTTCACATCGTTTTGAGCTATTTCCAGAATTTTTCGTTTGTAGGCAATTATAGTTTCAGGAACAATTTTTTTAAGTTTCATATCTTCCGTTTCAATGTGTACCCCCCCTTTTTCAAATATCTTACTTAAAGTATACGAAGAACTTAATAAATCAGCAGCTAATTTACTTATCGAAGGATCAGAATGATAAATAAAGTGTTTGCTTTCCAAAGGCTCACTTTTGTTCAAAGCATCAAGAAATTCTTGAAAAATTTGCTTGTATACCAGATTCTTAAATTCAAGATCATCATTTAAAATTTCACTAATAATATATTCACTTACTGGAATATTTCTTGGTTCATCGTATTTATCTTCCTGGTAGGTATATAATGTTTTATCTGCATAATGAAGAAGCAACCTGATAATTTCTTTTTCCTGGGCTTCCGAATAAATATCATCGACAAAAGAGGGTACCGAAGGCGATGCCGATTTTAACTTTTCTTCAAGAGAAATAGCCCGTTTGTTTTCTTTTTCGAAACTTTTCCTGCGTATTTTATTTATTTCCCCATAAAGAATCTTTTCGTCAATATCTAAAATTTTGCTGCAATCCTTAATGTAAACAGTACGAATTATTGCCTCCGGAATAACAGATATTGACCTTACTATTTCAGTTATCAGGTTTGCTTTTTTTACAGGGTCATTTTCTGCTTCCTTAGAAAGCAATTGTGTTTTAAATGTTATAAAATCTTCTTCATTTTGTTTTATAAATTCGACAAATTCCGAAGAACTTTTATTTTTTGCAAAAGAATCAGGATCCTCACCTTCGGGTAATAAAAGAACTCTTACATTTAATCCTTGTTCCAATACTAAATCAATACCTCTTAAAGAAGCCTTTATGCCTGCAGCATCGCCATCATAAATTATAGTAACATTAGGAGTAAATCGTTTAATTAATCGAATCTGTTCAACAGTCAATGAAGTACCTGAAGAAGCTACCACATTTTCAATACCTGACTGGTGCATTGAAATTACATCTGTATATCCCTCAACCAAATAACATTTGTCCAACTGTGTTATTGACTTTTTCGCATAGTACATTCCGTATAGTACCCTGCTTTTATGATAAATGTCTGATTCCGGAGAATTGAGATATTTTGCTGCTTTTACATCCTTATTTAATATTCTTCCGCCAAATCCAATTACATTTCCTGATAAGCCGTGAATTGGGAAAATTACTCTTCCGCGAAACCTGTCAAATTTCCCATTTTCATTAACTATAGTTAAGCCGGTTTTTTCAAGAAAATCAATTTTATAACCTTTTTCTTTGGCAGCAATTGTGAAAGCATCTTTAACATCAAGGCTATAACCAAGTTCGAATTTGTTAATAATTTCATCCCTGAAATCTCTTTCTTTAAAATAACTCAGCCCAATTGCCCTTCCGTCTGTACTCTTATGAAGTTTCTCCTGAAAATATGTGTTCGCATATTTGGTAACAACCAATAAACTATCTCTTTCATTTTGTTGTTGAATCTCCTCAGGAGTTAATTCCTTTTCAACAACCTCAATATTATATTTTTTTGCAAGATATTTTAGTGCATCAGGATAACCCAGGTGTTCATGCTCCATAATAAAATTGACAGCATTTCCTCCTTTGCCGCAACCAAAGCATTTATAGATTCCTTTGGAAGGGGAAACAGTAAATGATGGAGTTTTTTCGTTATGGAAAGGGCATAGCCCCAAAAAATTTACACCGCGTTTTTTAAGTGTTACAAAATCCTCAACAACTTCGGTTATTTCAGCAGTATCAATAATTCTTTGTATGGTATTATGATCTATCATAAATTAATTGTCAAGATTTTAGTAACTTATTTAAATATGAATCTGAGCTAAAAATACTAAAATTTCAGAGCAAATTTTTGATTTTTTATTTAAAAACAAATTACTTTTTTTAATTTAGGTGAATTTATTTCTAAGTTGAATTTCAAAATTAAGACAATGAAGAAGTTAGTAATTCTATCCGGTGCAGGTATAAGTGCAGAAAGTGGTATTAAAACGTTTCGCGATATGGGAGGTTTATGGGAAGAGTATGATGTAATGGAGGTTGCAAGCCCACAAGCATGGGAAAGTAATCCGGAGTTAGTTATGCGATTTTATAATGAGCGTAGAAAGAAACTACTTGATGCACTGCCAAATAATGGACATCAAGGCCTTGTAGAATTAGAAAAATATTTCGATGTACATATTGTTACACAAAATGTGGACGATTTGCACGAGAGAGCAGGAAGCAAGAACATTTTACATTTACATGGAGAGTTAAAAAAATCGCGAAGCACATATGATCCAAACTTAATATACGATGTAGAGGGTTGGGAGTTAAAAATGGGTGATACATGTGAGAAAGGATCTCAACTTCGCCCTCATATTGTTTGGTTCGGGGAAGCGGTTCCTGCTATAAGTGATGCTGCCAAAATATGTGAACGGGCAGAGATATTTGTTGTCGTAGGAACATCATTAAACGTATATCCTGCTGCCGGACTTATTGATTATGTTCCTGAAGGAACTCTTATTTTTTTAATAGACCCTAACGATGTTAATACTTCAACATATAAACAATTAATATTTATCAAAGAAAAAGCCGGAACAGGAGTGCGTAAACTAATTGATATATTAAAAGAAAAATATCTTAATGATTAATCAGGATTTTTCTGGTATTTAGAAGGTTTCCATCAATCTTTAATGAACAAAAATATAATCCGTTTTCAAATTCAGCTACTGAGATTTTAATTTTGTCTCGTTTTTCCAGTAAGGTTTTTGTAAACACAATTGCACCTATTGAGTTGTAAATTTGAAGTTTTGCTTCTTTCACAAAAATTATATTATAATCAATGTAAAGATGCGTTGAAGCCGGGATAGGATATAATTTTAATTTTTGTAATTCGTAAAAATTAACTTTATTAGTATCACTTTGGAATTCATTTCCTAAGGGATTGTTTAATCCATTATATTCATTAGCAAATGAAACACTAAATATAAATGTTGATATTATAAGGAGTAAAAAATTTCTCATACACAAAAATGTTATTTGCTACGAATATACAAAATAACTAAAACTATAATTTACTATACGCAGAAAAAGTGTTAAAGTTTATTAATAAAGCTTAAATATAACATTAAGCTTAAGTGTTAAGCTATAGCATTTTAGCAAAAACCTGTTTTAATTAAATCATCTCAAATTTTTTTGTTTTAATAATATTTATATTTTTAGACCCTTAAAGTATAAATTTTTTATACACCAAAACATTTATTATTAAAACCTTACAAACCAAAACCTTTTAAATTATGAAAACTTTATTGATTTTTTATGTATTGGGATTACTATTTTTTGAAGTTAATGCTCAAAAAAAGTTGCCAAATGTTAATGTTAAAGATTTACAGGGGCAAATTGTTTCTGCTCAATCATTTGTAGATGACGAAATGCCTGTTGTAATCAGTTTCTGGGCCACATGGTGTAAGCCTTGCTTAATAGAATTAGAAAATGTTTCGGAACAATATGATGACTGGAAAGAAGAAAAACCATTCAAATTTATTGCTGTTTCAACAGACGACTCACGGTCAAGCAGCAGAGTAAAATCTCTTGTTGCAGGTAAAGGATGGCCTTTTGATTTTTACTTAGATAGTAATCAAGATTTAAAAAGGGCTCTTAATATTAGTTTAATTCCATATATTCTTATAATTAATTCAAAGGGTGAAATAGTTTATCAGCATTCCGGTTATACAGTTGGCGATGAATATGAGCTATTCGAAAAAATTCAATCATTGTAATTAAACAATCCTTTTAATCGTACCTAAAAACTAAACAATGAAGCGTATTTTATTTATTACATTTTGCCTGTTTATGGTAAATGTATCGTTTGGACAATTGTTAAATGGAAACTTGTCTGGCAGTTTTGAATCAAATAATGTTTATTATTTCAACGATAATGCAATTGGAGCATTGCAACCGGAGAATAAAATTGGATCAAATAATTATATGAAGCTGGATTACAGAAATGGCAATTTTGCAGCAGGTATTCAATACGAAGCTTACCTTGGGCCTCTTATTGGATTTGACCCTTTACTTGAAGGAAATGAATTTGTTTTTAAATACGTTCAATTTACAAATGACCTCTTAAATGTTACAGTTGGTAATTTCTATGATCAATTTGGTAGTGGATTAATTTTCAGGTCGTATGAAGAACGAGGTATTGGCCTAAATACTGCAATGGATGGTGTTAAAGTTGAATTTACTCCTCTTAATTATTTACGATTTAAAGCCATTTGGGGTAAACAACGAAAATACCTTAAAAATGGTGATGGTACTGTAAGAGGTTTTGATGGTGAAGCAAGCTTATTGCCATTATTCGGTATTAATGAAAGCAGCTCTAATATCCAACTTGGGGGTAGCTGGATTAGCAGATACCAGGATTATACAGGAACTGTTGAAGATTACCCCAAAACTGTTGAAGCCTATGCGGCAAGAATGAATATAGAGTCTGGTGCTTTTAGCCTTTACTCTGAATTTGTTGAAAAAGATGTTGAACCTACAATGGGAAATTCTAATTCGCAAGAAATTGGAAATGCTTTGTTAATATCCCCTTCGTTGATAGGTAAAAATATTGGTATTAATGTTAATTTCAGATGTATAAAAAATATGGAGTTCAGATCTGAAAGAGAAGCAATAAATCAAGCATTATTGCTAAACTATTTACCGGCCTTAACCCGTCAACATAAATATGCTTTAGCAAATTTACACCCATATGGTGCTATGGCAAAAGGTGAAATTGGGGGTCAAATTGATTTATTTTACCGATTAAAAAAGAATTCATTTTTAGGAGGGAAATATGGCACAAAAATATCAGCTAATTTCTCTTATTACAAAAATCTGGACGTTCAAGGATCAGGATATCAGAAATTCCTGTCAGTTGGAGATAAAATATTATTTCAGGATTTTAATATAGAAATTGAGAAGAAATTCTCGAAAAAATTTAAAACTGTATTCACGTATTTTAACATGCAATATAATAAGGATGCAATTATTTCAGGAGGCGATTATATCATAAACTCAGATATTGCAGTTGTTGACCTGCAATACAAATTCAGTTACAAATCATCAATTCGTGCAGAAGTTCAACATTTATGGACTGAGCAAGATGATAAGAATTGGATTTATGGACTGTTAGAATATAGTTTGGCTCCGCATTGGTCAATATTTGCTTCGGAAATGTATAATTATGGCGAAACAAAAAAGCATTATGTAAATGCAGGATTTAGTTATGCAAGAGGTGTTACGCGCTTCTTACTTTCTGGTGGACGCCACAAAGAAGGACTAGAATGTGTTGGAGGAGTTTGTAATATGGTTGAAGCTTATACCGGAGTTAGTTTATCAATTACTACTTCGTTTTAAAACTTTAAAAAATATTAAAATTGAGGAGGTTGTTTATTTAAAAACAAACCTCCTTTATATTTTATTAAGGTAATAATTGATAATCTTGTGATCCCGGAACTATAACATCTTGTGTATTTAGTGCTTTCTTGTTTGAATTAACAACATAAGCAATAATTGTACATTTGTCTTTAACATAACTTCCTGCACTAAAAGTATACGTTTTTGTATATTCGGTATCTTTAGTTGTTTCCGCACTAGGAATTGCATCTCCAAATAAATCAGTTTCAAACTTGCGAAGAACATTATCATGTTCATAATCTTTAATTGGATCACCTCTACCATCATTATAATAATTTGTTTGATCAGCAATTAAATCGCTTTCTACTAAACAAACAACAATTTTTAGATCATTTGTAAATGTTTTACCAAACTTAACTTTTACATTTGCGATAATATCATCACCGGAAATTTCAGATGTTATCGCTAATCCAAGTGCTGCATTTGAATTTAAAGCGGTATTTAATCCCAGATATTCTTCAGGATATGGCCAACTATAGTATCTGTCAATCATAGCAGTAGGATAACCCTCAACTCCAAAAGTATTCTTTAAACCATTTATTGAAGTAAAGTAAAAAGGATCAGAACTACCATGTATTGCAACAGGTATTACATTTTCACTTTTCCCGAGAGCATAAATAATAGCATCATGAACCCTTGGGCAATAACCACACCAAACTGCAGTATAGTTTTCAACAAGAATGTTTTTTACAAAAATAGGGAGTTCTTTTACATTAAATTTCACTTTATTACTTTCTACTGTTTCATATTCAGCCACACAATTACTCTTTCCTATAACAGTAGATTGACATGAATTTGTTGCAATAGCTTCTCCATTAACTTTAAAAGTACAATTTGCTGTAACGTCCAGGCCTTCTTCTGTAGTCACGGTAAATGTAATTGTTTCTACTCCATCTCCAATGATGAATTCTTTATCTGTGCTAATTGTTATTTTAACAGTTGTAGACTCTTTGTCGCATGAAACAATAAAAAGCAAGAATAATGAAATAACGTTCAGTGTAATAAAATTTTTCATAATTTAATAAGTTTTAAGGTTACAATTGTGCTAAAATATACTAAAATATAATTGTGTACAATAGCCAGGGTGAAAAAATATGTTAACATATTCATCTTAGTACATGACAAAAATTATTCATAAATCTTAAACTTATTGAATTACAATGATTTAATTAAAAACCCAAAATACAAATAATAAATTCCAAATAAATCACAAAGGCTAATGTTGATTTTAGTGTAAATTTTGAGTCTTGGTGCCTTTGTGGCTGTTCTTTTTTGCCACGTAACCCCGGCTATGCGGCTCAAAAATGCCTTGACCTGACAAAAAACATGCTATAATAATTTATCAAAACAAAATTTAAACAGGCTCTTAGTATAAAATTTTAATTATTTTTATCTTCAAATGTTAATATTGATTTCCTATGAATAAGTTTAATTTCTTTTTAGTAATTTTCTTTGTTACATCATTAAATATGTTTTCTCAAACCTTTGGGGGAGGTATATTAGGAGGATTATCTGCTTCGCAACTTGATGGTGATAATTGGGATGGTTACCATAAGGCAGGATTGTCCTTTGGAGTTTATACAAATGCTAAACTTAATAAACACATTGATGCTCAATTAGAAATAAGGTATGTTCAAAAAGGAAGTAAATCGGATAATGAAGATAGAGGTACTTTTTATTTGTCTAAACTAAATTATATTGAAATGCCTGTTTTTTTTAAATACAAATTCTTGAATAGGTTTACAGCAAATATTGGTTTAGCTGTTGGTTACCTTCAAAAATCGACCGAAGATAAAGATGCAGTTGGCGACGAACCTGCTGATCCGGCTTTTGACAAATTTGAATTTTCAGGATTGGCTGGAGTAGAATATAAAATAATTGAGAAATTATTTTTTAATGTCCGATTCAATTATTCAATATTTCCTGTTAGAGCTCACCCGGGAGATCAAACATTTTTTTTGAACAGAGGCCAATATAACAATGTATTAACTTTTACCGTTTATTATCAATTAGCAAATTTCGATAAAAAATGAAAAAAAGAAAAATTGTATTAGCTGTTACCGGTGCAAGTGGTGCTATTTATGCAAAATTGCTATTAGATAAACTCACATCTATACAGGATCAATTTTCTGATTTGGGAATGATATTTTCAAAAAATGCGAAAGATATATGGGAATACGAATTGGATAATATATCTTTTAATGATTACCCGTTTAAGGAATATGAAACGAATGACTTTTATGCTCCTTTTGCTTCGGGATCTGCACAATATGATACTATGATAATTTGTCCTTGTTCTATGGGAACGATTGGCAGAATAGCCAATGGCACTTCTGATGATTTAATTATTAGAGCTGCAGATGTTATTTTAAAGGAAAAAAGAAAACTAATTTTAGTTCCTCGTGAAACTCCTTATAATCTGGTTCATGTAAAGAATATGAAAACTTTAATTAAGGCTGGTGGCCTTGTGTGCCCTGCTACTCCATCATTTTATAGCAAACCAAAAAATATTGACGAATTAGCATTGACAGTAGTGGACAGGATTCTGGATTTAGCTAATTTCGAAATAAATGCAAAAAGATGGAAAGAATGATAGCTGGACTAAGCTACAGCTATTGCAGCAATACTTACACTAGTATTTTTAATTTCCAATATTGCATTTGAACAAGCCTCCAAGGTTGATCCTGTGGTAACTATATCATCAACAAGAAGAATATGTTTTCCTTTAATCGTTTTTTCATTTACTATATTAAATATTTTTTCTACATTTTTCCACCTTTCAAATCTTGTTTT
>DAOVYZ010000030.1 GCA_030635365.1 Bacteroidales bacterium | reverse complement strand
ATCGATTTGATTCAGAATCCTGTGGTGTTATTTCTACCATTCACGAACAATCACCTGATATTAACCAGGGAGTTGTAAGAGAAAAAGAAGAAGATCAAGGCGCCGGTGACCAGGGAATGATGTTTGGTTATGCTAGTAGAGAAACAGATGATTATATGCCATTATCTCTGGTTCTTTCTCACGTTTTGTTACAAGAGCTTGCTAAAATCAGAAGAGAAGGAAAAGATATGCTATACCTTCGCCCTGATTCAAAATCCCAGGTTACTATTGAATACGATAAAAATAATGAACCCCATAAAGTTCACACGATAGTTATTTCAACACAACATGATGATTTTGATGAAGAGAAAAAGATGTTGGAAAAGATTAAAACTGACGTTCGTAATATTTTAATTCCAAGAGCTAAAGCTCGATTTCCGGAAAGAGTACAAAAACTAGTTACTGACGATTATATTTTACATGTTAACCCTACGGGCAAATTTGTTATTGGAGGCCCTCATGGAGACACTGGACTTACAGGAAGAAAAATTATTGTTGACACTTACGGGGGCAAAGGGGCTCATGGAGGTGGTGCATTCTCAGGAAAAGATTCATCAAAAGTAGACCGTTCGGCAGCTTATGCTTCTCGGCATATTGCTAAAAATCTTGTGGCAGCAGGAGTTGCTGATGAAGTATTAGTGCAGGTAGCATATGCAATTGGTGTTGCACAACCGGTAGGATTATATATTAATACACATGGTACTTCAAAGGTTAATATGGCCGATGGGGAAATTGCTGAAAAAATAAATGAAATTTTCGACATGCGACCTGCAGCTATAGTAAAACGATTTGGACTAAAAAATCCTATTTTTGAAGAAACAGGAGCGTACGGACATATGGGCCGTGATTATAAAACAGGTAAAGTTAAAATCGTGAAAAACGGGAATGCCTTTGATGAAAAAATTATTGAAAAAGAAGTTGAATTCTTCGCATGGGAAAAACTTGACTTTGTTGATAAAATTAAGTCTTCATTTAAAATATAAAACAAATAGCTATTTATAAATTTTACGTCATGCCTTGTAAAGGGCATGACTTTTTTTATTTTGTAAATTTAGATTACAAAATCTATTAACATATAATTGTAAAATAAAGAAACTTCCTAAACTATATGCGTTAGTTAGCTAATTATTGCTATTTTTGCTACAAATACTGGGAAAACAGAATTGTTGTGGCAAAAAAATGGTTTGCATTATATACTAAATCTCGGGCTGAAAAAAAAGTAAATCAAGAGCTTAACTTTAAAGGGATTGAGAATTATTTACCTCTTGAAAAAAAGCTTAAAGTTTGGAGTGATAGAAAAAAGTGGGTTGAGGAACCTTTTATTCGATCTTATATCTTTGTATATATTGAAGAACGAAACCTTCAAAAAGCATTAAATACTCCGGGAGTAGTAACCGTTATTAGATTCTCAGGAAAGCCAGCCCCCGTACAAGAAAAACATATTAATATTATCAAATCATTATTATCAAGTGATGAAAAATATGAGCTTAGCACAGAAAACTTTGAAACAGGAGAAAGAGTTGAGGTAACTATGGGAAGTCTTAAAGGCTTTATTGGTGAAATGATACATCATTTAAATAAATATAAAGTTTTGATTCGCCTAGAGTCAATAAATCAAAATATTTTAATACGAATTAATCCTTCGTTTTTAAAGAAGGTTTAGCTATTTTTATAAGTGAACTTTTTAAACTTTTTTAGATACAATGAATTGTAACTGAGAAAGCGGAGCTGTGAAAATCAATGAATAATTAATAAAATGACAAATGATGAAAATCAAAATTAGACATATATTCATATTGTACTCTTTAGCTATATTCTTAGCATCATGTAATTCATATGAAAAACTTACCTACCTGCAAGACCTTGAAGAAACAAGGGATCAATCTATTTTTGAGAAAAACAAGCCGGGATATAAAATTCAGGCAGGAGATTTACTTTATATTCAAATCATAACCGAAAACCAGGAAATTAATCAGTTATTTAATCCTTTAATGTCGTTAGCAACATCTCAAAACTTACGTCCCGAAAGTATGTTCTATACTGGTTACCTGGTTAACGATTCTGGATATATTGATATGCCTTTATTGGAACGTATATATGTTTCAGAACTAAATATTGACCAGATTCAGGATTCGGTTAAACAAAGAGCTTATCGATTTTTAAAGAATCCGCAAGTAATAGCTAAGTTAGCTAGTTTTAAATTTACCCTATTAGGAGAAGTAAAAACCCCGGGAGTAAAACAAGTTACTGCAAACCAAATAAATATACTGGAAGCACTAGCTTATGGTGGTGATATTTCTTACAATGGAAATCGTACAAAAATATTATTATTACGACAAACAGATAAAGGAACACAATCCTATCGAATCAATTTAACCAAACAAGAAATCATTAATTCAGAGCTGTACTATATTATGCCCAATGATATTATTTATGTTGAACCCTTAAAATCAACATTATTCAGAGAACAAGCATCCGATTATGTATTTGTAATCAGTGCTGTTTCATCAACCTTAACAGCTGTAGCTCTGATTCTTAATTTGATGAGATAGTTTTTAAGATATGAGTAGCAAGATTTTACCACGAAGACATTTAGGACAACAAAGACCATGAAGACAAAAGCTAAAAAACAACTACCCAAGAACAATTATTAATAGTTTTCAATAATGCAAATAAAAGATCTTTCAAATCACCTATTTTGGGATGTAGATATTCATAAAATAGATTTTGATAAAAATAAAAAACTGATTATACAGAGAACACTTGATTATGGCTTATTGTCCGATTGGAAAATAATTTTTGATTATTATGGTATTAAAGAAATTGCAAAAACAGCAATTTCTTTAAAAGACCTTGACAAGAAATCAGCTTCCTTAATTTCTTTACTTTCAGGAATTCCTATAGAAACCTTTTTATGCTGTATTACGAAACAATCGATTCCAAAACACTGGGGCTTTTAAAAAATTTACAAAAAACACCTGCTTTTTCAGAACTGCGATTAGCAGGAGGAACTTCTTTGGCTTTACAACTGGGACATAGAAAATCGATTGATATAGATTTGTTTGGAAATATTCAGGTTGATGAGTATACCGTTGCTAAGAGTTTAAAAAAAATAGGGAAAATAACCACTTTAAAAAAAAGTGAGAATATTAACATCTTTCTAATAAATGGTATAAAAGTTGATCTCGTAAATTATCACTATCCGTGGATTGAAAAATCAGTTTGTGAAGACGATTTATTACTAGCAGGACAAAAAGATATTGCAGCAATGAAGTTAGCTGCAATAACAGGGCGTGGTACAAAGAAGGACTTTATAGATTTATTTTTTTTGCTAAAGCGTTTCTCATTGAACGAAATGCTTAGCTTTTATAAACAAAAGTTTTATGATGGATCAATATTTTTAGTTATAAAAAGCTTGTCTTATTTCGATGATGCTGATGAAGATGAAGGCCCTGTCATGTTAAAACCTTATGATTGGAATCAAATAAAAGAATTTTTAAAAAAATACTTAAAAGAATACCTGAAGAAATAATCATTAATCAATATACAGAAGTCAAGATTCAGGGGATAGAGAGAATGAGATGAGGAGAAAGCGAGAAAAAGAAACAAGTCAAAAGATAAAAGAAGAAGTATAATTAAAGTAATTCACGATACAAAAGTTACTTTTTTTTCAACAGGCTCTATAGCTTTACCTTTTCAGGTAAAAAAATTACTTTCTCACATGAATGTATGTATATAGCCAAACCAAAGCTTATTGCTACACTCAAAATGGCTGCTATAGCACAAAGAAATACTTTCAAAAGAACAAATTGCCGAATTTTTCACAACAGAACTAAAAAAATCAAAAAAGAGATATGACTTTTCTGAATAAAATGAGAAATCTAAAACTTTTATACCTTTACCATAAATCGTATACCATATACCAAACATTATAAATATGGACCCAAATCCCCAACATAACATTTCCCAGGAAGAAAGCATTGACATTAAAAAATACCTGTTTAAGTTCTTAGCCAACTGGTATTGGTTTGCCATTGCCTTATCTACTTCTTTGGCTGTTGCATACCTTGTTAACCGCTATTCAGAACCTACCTATACCATAAGCTCTTCCTTAATTATTTCCGATAAACAAAACGATGTAGCAAGTGTAGAAGCTATTATAGCAGAACTCGGTCGTAGTCGTATTCGCAGAAAAGCAACCGTTGTTAATGAAATCTCCATTCTGAAATCCTATAAAATGGCTCGCATGGCTTTAGAGGAATTAGATTTTGATATTTCTTATTTTTCAATAGGTAAAAGAGAAATTGCTGAAAGTAAAATGTATCATAACTGTCCATTTATTGTAATTCCTGATACTAATTCAACACAATTGTTGCATTATCCAGTAAATATAAAAATTCTTTCTGAAACAGAATACTTACTTGAAATTAATGATCGATTAAATATAAAAAGTAAAGTAAAGTTTGGAGAATCTTTTGATTCTAACGTTTTCAAATTTAAGATAATTCTTAGAAATCCCGACAACTTTGTCTTTAATACTAATACTTCAAATAAGTATTCTTTTGCTTTCCAAAATATAAACTCATTAGCAAACAGTTATCGGAACAAGTTAAGTATTGATGTAAACGATGAAAAAGGTTCAATTCTTACATTGTCTATAAACGGTTTTGTTCCAGAAAAAATGGCAACATATTTAAATAAACTTTCTGAAATATATATTCGTTCTGACCTGATTGAAAAAAATGAACGTGCTGAAAATACCTTAAATTTCATTAATGAACAACTCAACATTATTGTCAAAGATTTGAATGCAACAGAACTTCGCTTACAGGATTTTAAAAGCAAGAATCTTTCTGTTGATTTAAGCCAAAAAGGGGAATTACTCTATGAAGAATTAAAAAGTGTTCAAAATGGGAAATTTAGGTATGATGTTTTTGCAATTTATTTGGACTACCTTGAAAATCTCCTTCAAAAAAGAGAAGCCAATGAAGCAATAGTAGCACCTTCGGTTTTAGGGATAAGCGACGAGGTTTTACAAAGCATTGTAAATGAATACAATAACAAAATTGCTGCTTTAAACAAGTTCAATTCAATTGTAAAAGAAGATGTTCCCAATATTCTAATTTTGCACAATGAAATAAATTCATTACAGAATTCTCTTGAAAATTATATACTTACAAGTCGAAAAACAAACCAAATTACTTTGCAGGCCTATAATCAAAAAATAAATTTAATCAATCAGCAAATTTTACAATTACCTGCTAACGAACGTCAACAAATTAACATTGAACGAGAGTACAAATTGAATAATGAATTGTATACTTTCTTGCTGGAAAAAAGAGCCGAAGCTGGTATTACAAAAGCTTCCAATGTTGCCGATAACCAAATACTGGATGTTGCCCGACCGGAAAACGCACAACAATTAACTCCCGAGCGTTCTCAAAACTACATGATGGCATTAATTTTAGGATTATGTATACCTGGAGCAATTATTCTAGCCCTTGATCTTTTGAATACCAAAATTGAAAATAAAAAAGACATCGAACGTCAAACCCGGGTTCCAATAATTGGAACTATTGGTCATAATGAAACACAAAGCGAAGTGCCTGTTTATGTTGACCCTAAGTCCAGTATTGCTGAATCTTTTAGAGGATTACGAACTAATTTACAATATATTCTGCGTGAAAAAAATCAAAAAGTAATTATGATTACATCCACTATAAGTGGAGAAGGAAAAACCTTTGCAGCTATTAACCTGGCAAGCATTATGGCTATGGCTAATAAAAAAGTATTATTAGTTGGTTTAGATTTACGAAAACCCAGTTTACATAAAATTTTCGATACTCCTAACGAAATAGGAATTAGCACATATTTAAGCAATCAAAGCAATTATGAAAGTATAATAAAAGAAACCTACATTGAAAATTTATATCTGGCCTCTTCAGGACCTATCCCTCCAAATCCAGCAGAGCTAATTGAAACAGAACAAATGAAAATATTTTTTGATAATGTAATCAAACGCTTTGATTATATTATTATTGACACCCCTCCCCTAGCTTTGGTTACCGATGCATTATTAGTTAGTAATTACACAAATGCCAACTTGTTTATGATCAGGCAGCGATATAGCAATAAATATGTATTCGATTTAATTAATAAACTGGAACAGGAACAAAAAATACCAAATATGAATATCCTCGTAAACGATCTGAAAATTCCTAAATACTATGGATATAATTATGGATATAATTATGGATATAATTATGGATATAATTATGCAAAACAAAACTCAAAAAACAAATAATACATACTTCAAATGTTGAATGACAAATCAATCCTAATAACAGGAGGGACTGGTTCTTTTGGAAAAAAGTTCACGGAAATTATATTAAAACGCTACCCGAAATTAAAACGGTTAGTTATTTTCTCCAGAGATGAATTGAAACAGTTTGAAATGTCTCAAATTTATAACACAAACAAATATCCCGGTATAAGATATTTTATTGGAGACATCAGAGACAAAGATCGTTTTAAAAGAGCTTGCGAAGGTATAGATATTATTATCCATGCAGCAGCACTTAAACAAGTTCCAGTAGCTGAATATAATCCGGATGAATTTATTAAAACAAATATAGGTGGTGCACAAAATATTATAGATGCAGTTTTATCTTCAAATGTAAAAATTGTTATTGCATTATCAACTGATAAAGCAGCTGCCCCAATAAATTTATATGGTGCAACAAAACTAGTATCGGATAAATTATTTATAGCTGCTAATAACATCAAAGGATGGCGTGATTTACGTTTTTCAGTAGTACGTTATGGTAATGTTATGGGTTCCCGAGGCTCTGTTATCCCTTTTTTTATTAAAAAGGCAAAAAGTGGTGTGCTGCCTATAACACATAAAGCAATGACCCGATTTAATATTTCCCTTGAAGAAAGTGTAGAAATGGTCTTATGGGCTATTGAGAATGCTATTGGAGGTGAAGTTTTGGTTCCAAAAATTCCATCATATAAAATTGAAATAGTAGCTAGGGCAATTGCACCCAATGCCAAAATAGAATATGTTGGAATACGCCCGGGAGAAAAGCTTCATGAAGAAATGATTACTGAAAGCGATTCCTATAATACCATTGAATTTGATAATTATTATGCAATCTTGCCTTCCACCGCCAATAAAGAAAAATATATGAATCATTTTAAAGGATGGGAAGTTCCCAAAGGATTTAAATATAATTCTGGTGAAAATAAAGAATGGTTGTGTATTGAAGAATTAAGAGAATTAATTGTGAAGTATGTAAATCCTAATTTCAAACCAATCTAATGAAACCTTCATGCCTAAAGAAAATAAATTTAAATGATACAAGCTCAAAAAGACATGAATATAAAGAGTTATGATATGTTTTCTGCATAAAGGTTCGCCGGTGGGGGTGTGGGAGGCTTTGGTGGGAGATACCTGCAACAAAAAAAGATTAAATACAAGGATTTAACTTAAATATATCTCGTGAAAATAATACCATACGGACGACAATACATTTCCGAAGAGGACATTAACGAAGTTGTAAACGTGTTGAAAAGCGATTGGTTAACTCAAGGGCCTAAAATTGCTGAATTTGAAAAAGCTTTTGCAAATTATATTGGAAGCAAATATGCAGTTGCTGTTTCAAATGGAACTGCAGCCTTACATCTCAGTGCATTAGCTTTAAATATTAATTCTGGAGACAAGGTAATAACCACTCCTATAACTTTTGCAGCATCGGCAAACTGTGTTCTTTACTGTGGAGGGGAAGTCGTTTTTGCCGATATAGATCCAGAAACATATTTGCTTGATATCAAAAAAGTACGTGAATTGTTGGATTCATCTCCTAAAGGTACTTACAAAGGAATTATCCCTGTCGATTTTGCTGGCAGGCCTGTTAATCTTGAAGCATTTCGTAAACTAGCAGATGAATTTGATTGCTGGATCATTGAAGATGCCTGCCATGCTCCAGGGGGATATTTTATAGATTCCAAGGGTATAAGGCATAATTGTGGTAATGGCGATTTTGCAGATCTTGCTATATTTTCTTTTCACCCTGTAAAGCATATTGCAGCTGGAGAAGGAGGAATGATAACTACCAATAATGAAATACTTTATCATAAATTACGAAACCTGCGCACACATGGAATTCAACAAAATCCTGAATTAAGACAGTTTAATCATGGACTGTGGTATTATGAAATGCAGGAACTTGGCTTTAATTACAGATTAACTGATATTCAAGCTGCACTTGGTAAAAGTCAACTAAAAAGGGCAAATTCTGGACTGGAAAAGAGAAGAGAAATAGCTGCAATTTACGATAAAAATTTTTCGGACAAATCTTACATTATTAAACAAACTGGAGTTATTCCGGGACATGCTTATCATCTGTATGTCGTTGAGTTTAAAAATCGTAAAAGCCTTTATAAATACTTACGCGAAAAAAATGTATTTGCTCAAGTACACTATATCCCAACTCATCTGATGCCTTATTACAGAAAATTTGGCTGGAAAGAAGGAGACATGCCTAATGCTGAAAAATATTATAAACATTGCTTAAGTTTACCCATATATCCAACTCTTACTGATGAAGAACAAAATTATGTTATTGAGAAAATATTCGTTTTCTATTAATGAATAAACTGGCATTAGGAACCGTACAATTTGGTTTAGACTATGGTATAAGTAATAATGAAGGAATAACTCCAATTGATGAGGTTGCTAATATTTTAGTAATAGCTAAAAATGTAGGCATTGAAATTATTGATACAGCCTATGCTTATGGTATAAGCCAAAAGATTTTAGGGCAGGTTAAAATAAATGATTTTAAAGTTGTTTCTAAATTTATTCCACCTAATGACTCTTTAACTTTAAATAAACAAATACAGAAAACACTTATTCAACTTTCCGTACAAAATTTATATGGAATGCTCGCCCACAGACCATTATCTGTTGTAGAAGATCCTAAATTATGGGATGTTTTACAGCAATTTAAGGAAAAGGGTAAAATTCAAAAAATAGGATTTTCATTTAATACCCTCGAAGAGGTCGATATAATTCTTTCTCATGGTTTTATGCCCGATTTGGTTCAAGTTCCATTTAATTACTTCGACCATAGGTTTGTGAATTATATGAAAGAACTTAAGGTTAAGGGGTGCGAAATCCATACCCGTTCTGCATTCCTGCAGGGACTTTTCTTTATTAAACCAGATAAACTTCCATCTTTTTTTAATTCCGTTAAGAGTATTTTAGAACTTATACAGCATAGATGCCAACCAATAGAAGGCAGTTTACTTAGCTTTTGCATAAATCAAGATTTTATTGATAAGGTTGTTTTTGGAGTAAATAACCAGGAACAGTTAATAAAAAATATCGATAGTATTAAAGAAGCGAAGATTCTTCCTGAATTAAATATTAGTGTATCTAACGAAATAAAAACGCCATCGATGTGGTCAAAATAAACAGTAATGCAATTATTTGATTTAACAGGTAAAGTAACCATTGTAACCGGAGGATATGGACATTTAGGTTCTGCAATGGTTAAAGCTTTACTAAGCGCAAATGCCAAAGTAATTGTTGCCGGAAGGAACATTGAAAAGTATGAACTAAAATTTACTGCCAAGGAAAGAACCCAGATGTTTTTTATGCAGCTAGATATTACTAGCGAAACAAGCATTAATAAACTATTCGATGAAGTTTACAGAAAGTTTGGTAGAATTGACATACTAATAAATAATGCACATACTGCCAAAGGAAATTCACAGGAAAATATGCCCGATTCCGATTGGGCTTACACTATGGATGGGGTAGTTGGGTCTGTTCATAGATGCATTAAGGCCGTAATACCTATCATGAAAAACCAGCGTTCAGGGAAAATTATAAACATCTCCTCAATGTATGGGTTAGTAAGTCCAGATTTTAATTTGTATAAAGGAGATGGTTGTGAAAAATATACTAACCCTCCCCATTATGGAGCAGCAAAAGCAGCCATGAACCAGCTAACCAGATATTTTGCAGTATTGTTAGGATCTTATAATATTCAGGTTAATGCCATAACTCCAGGACCTTTCCCAAAACCTGAGATACAACAAGAAAATCCTGTATTTATTGAGCGTTTAAGCAGAAAGAACCCTTTAAATAAGATTGGAAAACCAGATGATTTGGCAGGAGTAACACTACTTCTAAGTTCTTCTGCTTCAGATTTTATTACTGGTCAAACAATCCAAGTGGATGGTGGATGGACAATATGGTAAATTTAAATATAAAGCACTATAATTATAACCAATAAATCCAAAATATATTTTAAGCGCTATGCCAAAACCCTATATCCTAATAGAAACGGCCAACACGCATGGAGGAAATTTCGATTACTTAAAGGAACTTGTAAACTCCTTTGAAGAGTATAAAGAAAATTTTGGAATGAAATTTCAAGCGTTCCATTTTGATGGCATTGCATTACCTGATTTCAGTGCATATGAAATCTATAAATCTCTTCATTTTTCTAAAGAAAAATGGAATGAAATTATTTTATTAGCGAGCAAAACAAAAGATGTTTGGTTAGATATTTTTGACTGGTACGGAATAGAAATATTAAAAGAAAATTATTCCTTAATACGTGGTATTAAATTTCAAAGTTCAGTCCTTTATAATTCTGAAGTATTTAGCTTATTACAACATGTTGGTATACAGGGCAAAAAATTAATACTTAATGTAGCAGCACAATCCATAGACAAAATCAATGATATACTAAAGAGATTAGATGAACAGTTAAATCCTGAAGAAATACTATTTGAATTTGGTTATCAAGCTTATCCTACAGATTTAGAAGATTCAGGATTAAGTAAAATTTCAACAATAAAACAAAAGTATAATAACAGGTTGGTTTTCGCTGATCATGTTGATGGAAAAAGTAAAGATGCTATTTTTTTACCCTTAGTGGTATTTACAAATGGCGTAAAAGTAATTGAAAAACATGTTATGCTTGAAAAACCTGAAACAAAATACGATCATTTCTCTAGTTTAACCCCTCCCCGATTTAAAGAAATGGTTAATCAACTCCAACGATATGAAAAATTATTAGATATGCCTTTTGTTAATGAAAAAGAAAAGGAATATTTAAACAAAACACAAATGATTCCTGTACTCAATAAATCTAAAAAAGCTGGAACGGTGTGTAATATTCATAAAGATTTTATTTTTAGACGTACCAGTAAAAAAGGGCTTAATATTGAAGAAATAAAGAATATACAAGCAAAATATAATGTACTTATAACTAATAAAAATATAGGTGATACTATTCAGGAAAAAGACTATCGAAAAGCGAGAATTGGAGCAATTATAGTTTGCAGGTTACATTCAAAGAGATTAAAACAAAAGGCTCTTAGGAAAATAGGGGCTCGTTCCTCTGTTGAAACATGTATTAAAAACGTATTGCTTATTAATAACATTAATAATGTTTGTTTAGCTACAAGTACAGAAAAAGAAGACGGAATATTAGAAAATTATACCTTCCATCCAGATGTTAAATTTTATAAAGGGGCTGCTGAAGATGTTTTACAAAGAATGCTTGATGTAGTTGATATATATAAATTTGATATTGTTTCTAGAATAACAGCAGATACACCTTATCCATCAAATGATATTTATCAGATACTTTTAAATTCATACTTTCAAACTGGCAATGATTATACTAAAACAATAAATGCCCCACTAGGTGTAAATCTTTCAGTTATATCTGTCAATGCACTTAAACGGATTAAGGAGTTTTTTCCAAATTCTAAATATTCGGAATATCTTGGTTACTATTTTGTAAATAATCCGGAATATTTTGATACTAAAGAAATTATCCTTCCAAAAGAATTTGAAAGAAACTACCGGTTAACATTGGATTACGAAGAAGATCTAATTTTATTTAACAAAATTCAAGATTACCTTGATAAAAATAAACTTGAAGCTGACCTGAAAAATATTTATCAATTTCTTGATACCAATCCAGATTTGGCAAAAATAAACAAGGAAATGAAAATAAAATATGAAACAGATCCTTTATTAATAGCTGAGTTAAAAGACAATACAACTATTACCAAAAATAATTAATAATGCTTACTTCATATTTTTTTATACCTGCTAACAACAAAAAATTTATTAAGAAAAGAGATAGTTTAAATTGTGATTATATCGTTTTTGATTTTGAAGATGCTATTCTTGAAAAGGAATATTTAAACAGCATCAACAATATTTCAGATATAGAAATACTAGAAGCTTATTATGCCAGACTTTCTTTCTTTGATGATAAAAATAATTTTAATGCAAATAAGTTTGAAGATTTATTAAAAATGGGGTTTAAAAATTTTCTAATCCCTAAATTCTCTAATGAACAACAATTAGAAATTATTGCAAATAAATTAAATAAATTCGATCGAAACAAAAATAAATATTCATTTATTCTATTAATTGAGCATCCACGGGGATTGTTTGAATTAATTAGTTCAATAAAACACAATATATTACCAATTAATGGTATCGGTTTTGGAAGTCACGACTACTGTAACATCATGGGAATGAAACATACTCTAGAAAATTTATCATTTGCTCGTCATTTTATTTTAAATATTGCTAAAGCTTATAGTTTAAAAGCAATTGATATTGTTTCGACTGAACTTTCAAATATGTCTAGTTTTGAAAAAGAGTGTATTAATGGTTTTAATTTAGGGTTTGATGGTAAATTTTTAATCCATCCGAAACAACTTGATACTTTAAATAATATCCAATATTATAGTAAAGAAGAAATTGATGAAGCTGAAAAAATATATGAAAAAATATTGGGTATTAAAGAAAATAAAATATCAATTATATCCATTGATGGTAAAGTATATGAAAAACCGCATATTCAACATATT
>DAOVYZ010000417.1 GCA_030635365.1 Bacteroidales bacterium | reverse complement strand
TTCTCGGGGATCGGAAACATACCCATTAATAGCACTGGCTGCAGCTGTTAATGGACTAGCAAGTAGAGTACGGGAACCGGGTCCCTGCCTGCCTTCAAAATTTCTGTTTGAAGTAGATACACAATATTTCCCCGAAGGTATTTTGTCGTCGTTCATAGCAAGGCATGCAGAACATCCGGGTTGCCTTAATTCAAAACCCGCATTTTCAAGAACCTTATTTATTCCTTCTTTCCGGGCTTGAGACTCAACCTGTTTTGACCCCGGGACAATAAAAGCTTTTACTTTTGGAGATTTTTTTCTCCCTTTAACTATTTGTGCTACTTCGCGTAAATCTTCAATTCTCCCATTTGTGCAACTTCCAATAAAAACGTAATCAATAGCTTGCTTTGCAATAGGTTTATTGCTATTTAAACCCATATATTTCAATGCTTTTATATGCTCTCTATTCTTTTTATCCGGTATTGGAATATTTTCGTTTATCCTGATTCCCATTCCAGGATTTGTACCATAAGTAATCATTGGCTCAATTTCAAAACCAGAAAAATAGTAAGTACGGTCAAATGCAGCACCAACATCGGTTTTTAGGTCTTCCCACTCGGCTATTTTTTTCTCTAACTGTGTTTCTTTGCTGCCTGCCGGAGTGTTTTTGTAATATACATAAGTTTCCTGGTCAGGAGCTATCATACTTCCACGTGCTCCTAATTCAATACTCATATTACATAAGGTCATCCGGCCTTCCATACTTAAACTTTGTATTGCAGAACCGGTATACTCAATAAAATAACCGGTTGCTCCAGCAGAGGTAAGTTTTGATAAAATAAAAAGAATTATATCCTTAGCTGTTACACCTTTTTGAAGAAAACCATCAATTGTAATAAGCATTTTTTTTGGTTTAGCCTGTATTAAGCACTGTGTAGCTAGTACCATTTCCACTTCGCTGGTTCCAATACCAAAAGCGATACTTCCAAAAGCACCATGTGTTGATGTGTGGCTATCACCACAAACAATAGTCATACCGGGTTGTGTAATTCCAAGTTCAGGGCCTATTACATGAACTATACCATTATTGGGGTGATTTAAACCAAACAATTCAACATTGTGTTTATCACAATTTTCTTTTAACATTTCCACCTGCATCCTGGAAAGTTTATCTTTAATTTCCAGGTGCTGATTTTTTGTTGGAACATTATGATCTGCTGTTGCCAAAGTTTGTTTTGGGCGATATACAGGAATTCTTCTATCCTCAATTCCTGCAAAAGCCTGTGGACTTGTCACCTCATGAATGTAATGCTGGTCTATATATATTATATCAAGATTATCGTCTATTTTGTCAACAACATGTTTATCCCAAACTTTATCAAATAATGTCTTTTTCATCGTTCCCATTTATTATTCTAAACCGCCACAAGTTGATTGAATTTTTTTACAATAACTGATAAATCTTTATCATTAATTTCTTTTTGTTTATCAGCATAATCAAGGAAAACGTCGTAGATTCCATCTAATTTTTTCTCTGAAAATTTATGCCCTAATT
Source organism: Bacteroidales bacterium (assembly GCA_030635365.1). Classification (GTDB taxonomy): domain Bacteria; phylum Bacteroidota; class Bacteroidia; order Bacteroidales; family UBA12077; genus UBA12077. The sequence continues at coordinate 2,313 of DAOVYZ010000417.1, read as the reverse complement.
TTTGTAATCTGAATTTTAATGCTGCCCTACCACTTCGTGCAGTTAATATTATTGATGATTTATCAATTCCCACATCTGCAGGATCAATTATCTCATAATTTTCTCGGTTTTTTAAAACTCCATCCTGGTGAATTCCTGATGAATGAGCAAATGCATTTGAGCCAACAATTGCTTTGTTTGGTTGAACCGGCATATGCATAAGGTTAGACACCATTTGACTGGTAGAACTAATCAGTTTTGTATTTATATTGGTTGTATAATTTAAATCTTTGTGTTGTCTTAATATCATTACTACTTCTTCCATTGAAGTATTTCCAGCTCTTTCTCCGATACCATTTATTGTACATTCCACTTGTTCTACTCCATTAAATACCCCTGCTATTGAGTTTGCAGTTGCTAAACCTAAATCATTGTGGCAGTGTGCTGCAATAATTGCTTTATCAATATTTTTAACGTAAGTTTTCAGAAATTTAATTTTTTCGCCATATTCTATTGGTAAGCAGTATCCTGTTGTATCAGGAATATTTACTACTGTTGCTCCTGCTTTTATAACTGCTTCAACAACTTTGGCAAGGTATATATTATCTGCTCTTCCTGCATCTTCGGCATAAAACTCAACATCTTCAACAAATTTCTTAGAATATTTTACAGCTTTAACAGCACGATCAATAATTTCGTCTTCTGTAGATTTTAATTTTAAATGGATATGATAATAGGATACTCCAATTCCTGTGTGGATTCTTGGCCTTTGTGCATCTTTTAATGCCTCTGCAGCTACTTCAATATCTTTTTTAACCGCTCGTGTTAATCCACATACTACTGCTCGTTTAACCTGTTTTGATATTGCCTGTACAGATTGAAAATCGCCAGGACTTGAAATCGGAAAACCAGCTTCTATAATGTCAACACCTAATTCTTCAAGTGCATCAGCTACAAAAAGTTTTTCTTTAGTGTTTAATTGACATCCCGGGACTTGTTCTCCATCACGCAAGGTGGTATCGAAAATTTGAATCTGATTTTTCATTATATATATTTTTAATTTAAATCACATATACTATAGTGCCCAAATGTATTTTTATCATATTTTAACTGAAAACCATTATTTCTTTGTTTTACGATACCTATTTATTTTAACACTTTAAATAAGCACTATTATAAGATGCACGTAATAAAGAGATTAAGTTGCTTCGAGAGTGCTTATATTTTACAATGCCCAAATACTTTTTTATTTTGTATATTTTCGATAAAGCATTATGCAGTTTGATAGTTAGATAATAAGATGCGAGATTATTCTTTATTATATTTTATTGTAGGGTTTATTTACAGATATTTATCATTATAAAAAAACCTGCCAATGTCCATAAATAGAATAATAGGAATATTATCACTAATAATAGCACCATATACTTGCTTTTCTCAGGTTGAAATTGAGCAAGAGAAAAAACTGAACAGTTTATTAACTAAATTAAGGAAAGCTGATAGTCGGCTTAGGTCAAACTTACTTATTAAAAAAATATCCAACCTGGATATTGAATATGATTCAATTGTTAAGCACATAAAATCCGGAATATATTATCCAAATAAATCGAAAACCGGTTTTATTGAGTGGAAGTACAGGCTTGATTCTCTAAATTACTTATGTTATGTTTTTGTACCTTCAAATTATTCAGTTTATAAAAAATATCCGGCATCATTTATTTTACATGGTGCGGTAATGTCTCCTGATTCTTTAGCATTAAAAAAATATATTAATGAAAAAAGTTATGATACTGATTCCTTAGACAGAATTATTGTTTACCCGGCTGGTTGGGCTCGAAGTCCCTGGTGGGATAAAAAACAAGTTAATAATTTAAATTATTTAATACGCAAACTTAAAAAAGCATACAATATCGATGAAAATAATATTAGTCTGGCAGGAATATCGGATGGCGGCACGGGAATAATCTACCTGGCTTCGTTCAATATTACCCCTTGGGCAAATTTTAGGCCGTATATTAGTAATCCTATTGCACTGGGGAGACTGAGTCAGGAAACTATTTTTTTAAAGAACCTTGGCAATAAGCCTTTTTTATTTATATCCTCTGAAAAAGACCAATTATTTCCTCCGCGAAATATTGAAGAATTTTTAAGTAAAATGAAAAAAGCCAGTAATTCATATGAATATTATTTAGCAAAAGGCTATAAACATGAAATCTTGTGGATTCCGGAATATGCTGATACTATCGATAGGTTCATGGATAACAATTATAGAAATCCATATCCAAATAAATTATTTTGGCAAACAGACAATACTGATTATGGAAGAAATCACTG
>DAOVYZ010000224.1 GCA_030635365.1 Bacteroidales bacterium | reverse complement strand
ATATACGATCGTAGTTAGAACCAATAAATTCAAACTGTTCCGATGCAGATTGAGAAATTCCGTAAATTTCTTTTTGATATTCTTCAATTACATGTTTATCAATATTTCGGTTAAAAAAAGCAATAAAACTTTTTAAGAATTTAAGATACGACTCAGAAGGAATCATGGTTTTTATCTGCTCAACAAAAGCATTTTCCTGCTTGTAGATAAGTTCTTTGGATAGTTTACCGTTTATAATACCACGCTTGTATGCTTCACCCTCAATATACATTTCCCACAAGCCATGTTTATTTTTTTGTAACCAATTGTTATTTATAGAATAAAAATTAGAGTCAACAACTGTCCGTTTCAAGCTTTCAATTTGAGTATTTTGAACCTCAGGAGGATTAAGTGTTGTAGTAATTTTAAATAAAATAACCAGTATAATTAATACAATTATTAGAATTACTATAGTTTTTAATAAAGCTTTTGCTATTCTTTTTAATTTACGCATTGTTAATTTTTTCCAGTAAATACTCCATTCCAAGCATTTCAGTACAAGTAAAAACCGAACCAATTGTTACTCCTAAAGCTCCATGAAAATTAATGTTTTGCCCGCTTAACAGTAAGTTAGGAATTTTTGTCCTTGGAGATATCTTTGTTTTTAAGGGGTTGTTGCAATCATGAACTATACCATACATTGATCCATTCCTTGTTCCTGTGTATGCTTTCATTGTAAGTGGGGTAGAGGTATAATAATTATTTATACTTGCTTTAAACCCGGGATATTGTTTTTCAATTTGATCAATCAATTTTTCTGCTTTTTGCCTTTTAAATTCTTCGTAATTATTCCCACGATTCCCAGTACTTGAATTTCCCCACTGTTTTACTTCATCATATTGCATATAAGTTATAACTGTGGCGGTTTTAGCATATTTGTTAGAATTGCTTGTTGGCATGGTTAAAAATAAATACTCCTGTGGCCACTTGTTCTTTTTATATGTTGGTATACTCCAAACACTATTTTCGTTAAAATGGTAATAATTGTAATTAAAGTATTTAAAGCTGCCTGGTTTAAATGAAATATATATCGTGAATACTGAGCTGGTTTCTTCTAATTCATTTATTCGTGTACGATACGATTTACGTAGCATTTTTGTATCAGTCATTGCCAGAGTATGCGAGGGGTGGATTGCCGAAATGAAATCATCCGCTTCAATAACTTCTCCATTAGCCAAAACAGCCGATTTTAGTTTACTGTTTTCAACTTCCAACTTTTTAACTTCACTATTACTCTTTAATGTTCCTCCATTATTTACTATTGATTCTATCAATAAATCTGCAACTTGATGGCTCCCATCTTCGAAACGATACGCTCCTTCAATTAACGAATTTGTAATTAAAGCATGAATTGCAACTGGTGTTTTATCTGGAATTCCTGCATAAAGCATATTGTTCCCTGCAAGAACATTTTGCAAAGTTTTGTTACTGGTAATTGATTGAATAAAATCACCTACACTTTTTTCAAAATATAGATGTTCGTTATCCAAACCTAAATTTGGCCTTAAATTATACAAAGGGAAATGGCTGCAAATCTCTTTTATCTGTTTTTTATATTTTATAAGAGCATTTTGTTCCGAGGGGAAATCATTTGTCAAGGTTTCAATAAAATTATCAAATCCCTGGGCATAAGAATAGATTTTTCCTTTGTAATTTATTTTATCAAATGCTTCAAGGTTTAATTGTTTTATTTTAAGTTTTTCAGCTATATCAAAGTATTTAAAATATTGATAAAGATTCTGCCCTTCAGATAAACCACCTACATAATGAATTCCTGTATCGAATATTTTACTATCACGATTAAATGTTTGTAAATTACCCCCGAATTGATGCTGTTTTTCAAGAACACAAACATTTTTACCTTCCTTGCTTAGAATATTTGCACATACTAAGCCTCCTAGTCCACTCCCTATTACAACAACATCATATTTTGACATACGTACTTCTAAATTTATTATTTGTAATTTTTTGTGTTACTCTGTGGTATAATATAAAAACTGTTACACAAAGTTCGTCAAAGAAGACTCAAAAATCCACAAAGTTATTTATTTCATGTTTTGTTGTCTCACGTTAGTTTATATTGACGATTATCAAATTTAAATTTTCTTCCTAATAATATACACAATATTAGATGTTAATTTTGTTTGGTCAACAATTTCTGCTTCCATATTGTGTTTCTTAAATATCTTTAAAATGTCGTCGGAAGATATAAAGTATAGTTCTTTAGATTCGCTGATTGTTTTATTAAAACCAAATACCTTTGTTGAAAAAAGTTCGGTAAAACGTGTTCCTGTATGCCTTTTTTTCAATTTTGTATTGGCATCACGAATAATAATCATCCCTCCATCTTTCAGGTTATCAATACAATTTGAAATTACCGTTTCCTGATCTTTTTTAGGGATATAATGCAGCACATCACTTAGCAAAAATACATCAGCGGGCTCAAACTCGTATTTGGTTATATCGGCACATTCGAAATTAATTTTCTCATTTTTTGATGGACAATTATTTGCTACCAAAATCTTTTCACAATCATGATCTATGCCTGTTACCACTCTCTCGTTTGAAATAAAATGGAGCATGTATGATAAATACCCATAGCCACAGCCAATATCGTATATTTTTCCTTTACGTGGCACCAAAGAATTAAATAATTCATAATTCTTTTCAAGTTTGAGCTTTACTTTCAGGTACCATTCCAAAACAGGGCCTTTGTACAGATAGTTTTTAATAAGTTGATTACGATAATATTTGGGGCCTTCGAATTCTAATCTCATTTTATTGTATACTTCCCTGAAATAATGCCCGATTTTCTTTGCGCGCTCCGAATAGTTTTCTCCATAGTCTTTATTATCAGGAGTAATTCGATCTAAATATTTAACTGTAACGGTACTGTTTTTAACCAATAAATCATCACCTTTGGTTATGCAATGGCCTGCTCCATGCAATACGATAGGTAAAATATCCAGTTTGAGTTTTTCTGCTAAATAGAAAGCCCCCTTATGAAATCGTTTCATCTTATAATTTGTTGAACGGGTACCTTCAGGGTATACCAGAATTGAAAATCCATCTTTAACCTTTTCTTGAAGCATTGGTATCAATGCCTCGTAACCTTCATTAACAGGGTAAAAATCAACCATCTTAACCAATTGTCCGTAGATTTTACTATTTTGAACCCAATCATTCGTTAAAATGATAATCTTAGGGTTCATAGACATATTGTAAATCAGATCTATATGTGATTGATGATTACAAATAATGATGCATGGTTTCTTAAATTTTTCTTTATTTGGATTTATGATTTTTTTTCGAATATTAAACATGGTATGGTATAGTGCCCGGCATGAATAAGTCATTGAATAATTCAAGAATAGCTTAAATCTTTTGTTTTTAAATCGAAATAATTTAAATAGAATAAATCCTATAATAGTTATATAGATTGATCCAACAACAAAAACACTCCATGCAAATGTAGAGTTCAAAAATTCCTGGAATGAGAATGCTATTTTCCCTTTTTTCTTACGATTTAAGATTAATAGCTTAAATAAAGCTGGTTCAAGCGTATATGAAATGATTATTACCGATAAAATCCCTATGATAGAAAGTAATGCCATCGATTTCAGGGCTGGATGTTTAGCTAAAATTAAAACTCCGATTCCTGTAATGGTAGTAACAGCCGAAAGGAATATAGAAGTTTTATACGAATTAAGATTTTTAACTCCGTACTTGTATTCCTGCAACAGTCCTTGCATTATGAAAATAGAATAATCTATTCCCAGCCCGAAAATGAAGGTTGAAATTATAATATTGAATATGGTAAACTTGATTCCCAAAATACCCATTATACCCAGAGTCCAGACCCATGAAATAGCCATTGGAATAAAAGTAAGAAGTGCTAGTTCAATTCTTCCGAATGAAAGAAGTAATATTAAGAATACTATCACCAGAGATAGCTTGACCAGCAAATTAAAGTCATCTTTTAATACATGGACCAGATTGTCAGTCATGTATTTCTTATCAAATACTACTAGGTTTTTTTCATTGTCAAAAGTTTTATAAATGAAAGGTTTGTTTGATTCATCAGCTTTTAATATGCTGACAATAGTGGTAATATTATTATTTTCGGTGATATATTCATTCAAAAACATTTCTCTTAAACCAGATAATTTCTCTTCATTTATAGGTTTAATATCTTTTTCCAAGAGATTATAAAAAGATAAAAAAGCATCTGATTTAAATTTGTATTTTTCACCCGAAGTTTGAAGGTTGAATTTTAATTTATCTTTTTTCTCCTGTGTCCAGAATGTATTCCATCTGTTGATTCTTTCTTTTTGAAGTGAGTCTGAAATTAATATTTTACTTACAGATGTGTATTGATTTATTATCCCGTTCTTTTTTAGTTTTTCAAGTTCAGGAATAGCCTTTTCATTATTTATTAAAGCTTCTTGCAAACTATCACCGGTACTTATCAAATACACTGATTTAAGGGCAACATTAGCTATTTTATTCAAATTATCTTCTGCTTCCTTTAACTCTTTTGACAGGTAACTCATTTTATCCATGTCTCCTTCAAATGAGGTATTTCCCGTGAAAAACATGGAAACTATGGTAAATGCAACAATTCCAAGTATTAGATATTTATTCTTTTCATATGGATATGATGTAATTCTATCTATAATCGATTTTTGCTTGCTTTGAACATTCTTTTCATAATCCTTTTTCTTTAAGAAGTGTGGCAGAACAATTAGTGAGAATAGTGCTGCAATAACGACACTTATTGCTGCAAACATACCTAAATCCTGTAAAGCTTTTGAGCTGACAAAAAGTAAACACAAAAATGCAGATGCTGTGGTTAAGGTGCTCATTAATACAGGGGTTGCAATATCTTTCATAACTTTCTTTACATCGCCAACACTGCGGTAATGCGTGAAAAGGTGTAATGAATAATCAACCGTAATTCCTAGTAAAACAGAACCAATTCCCAACGAAATAGCTGAAATTGTACCTTTAATTAAATAGAGAATAGCTAATGATAAACTACCACCAAAAATGGCAGGAAGAAACAGAATAAGAAAAATACTCTTTTTACGAAAAAACACACTCATGAAAACCAACAGAACAATAAGCGCAATGGTAACTGTAAGTTTTATATCCTTTTTAATACGGTTTGCATTTCCAACCGCAACTGCAGCTGCTCCATAGAATTGTGCATTTATTTCATGATTAAACTGAGATTCAAGACTATCGATACTCTCAGTAAGTACCTGAATTAGTTCTCCGTTTTTTTGAGTTTCTCCAGATGGAAAAGCTGAAGTAATGAAGATATTTAGATTTTTTTTATCCTTAGTAAAAACTCGACTATTGTAAATTTCATAATTATCACCAATCTGAAATGTATTTAACTTATTAAGGATAATTGGAGTTAGGTGAAGGGGGTCTTTCATTACGAACCGTTTCATAACCATACTTGCAGGCGAAATAAGTGTTTTAAAATCAGACCTTACAGCATTTTCAACAGAAGCGGGTTGAATTAAGCTGTCAATTACCTGGTAATCATGTTCGTCAAGAAATACTGGCAGATTGTTAAAGAAAACATCATAAACTTCGTATATAATTTCATCAGAAACCTGATAGTTAATCTTTTTTATCAGTTCAGGTTGATGCTTTGTTAATGAATTGTTTAGTTTGTCAGCAAATTGTATTAACTTTTGTGGATTGGAGGTGAGGTTAGTATCGTGTAATGCGATATTTATAATCAGTTTATCCAGAAAATTAATATTCTGAGAAACCTCGCTTATTCTCTGAATATTCTCATCAGATGGAAGCATTCGGGTAATATCTTCTTCAAATCTGATTTTAGTAACCAGATAAGTAGATAATCCAAAAATAATAAGGACAAGAAATATAAATGAGATTCTAATTTTTTTGAAAATTTCGTATAGACTATTGAATATATTCGACATACTAATTCTACTTTGACAGATTTATAAGCTTATTTATGTATAATATTTAATGTACTTGATTTAACACCATTGCAAAAAAAATCCTTTTTTCACCCCGAAAGGGGTGACATCTGAATAACCATGGGCTTGCCCATGGACAAGTACATAACGTTAAAAACATCCCCGCAGGGGTT
>DAOVYZ010000069.1 GCA_030635365.1 Bacteroidales bacterium | reverse complement strand
TAAATTATTTTATTAATTTAGCATTACCAAATTACTTTGTAGTAAAAAGTTTATAAAAAATGATAGCCCATGGAAGATAGTGCAAGGGAAATGTTGCTGGATTTTATTTTTGAAATTGGAGACCCTGAAGAATTATCCAAAATGGGTAAATTTATACGTAGCAGTTGTGTAATATCTGAAGCATGTAAAAAAGAATTAAAAAAAGTAAGTATTGAAAGATACCTGGATGGTGTAATGTCAACTGCCGAGGAGGAGCATTTTGAAAAAATGATGGCCGAAGACCAGGAAATGGTTTATGAACTTTCATTAAGGAAAAAAGTAAATGAAGCCATAGAATTTGAAACGCTAAAAGATATCCTGGATGAAGTTTGCAAAAACGAAATTCACCTTACCCAAAAAGAAGAACAAAGAATCAATAGCCTATATAAAGAATTGAACAAAGGCAAAAGGCGTATTATACCATTGCACCGAAAATATAAAAAGTGGCTGGCTGCTGCATCTATTACCCTGTTAATGTTGTTTGGAGGTAGCATGGCATACCATTTACAAACCCGTGATACTCTGGGAAATCGTTTGTTTGATAAGTATTATGAGCCATTCGATGAAACAATAAGATATGCGTTAAACAGTAATAGTTTAAGTTTAGCACAACAGAAATACAAAAAAGGAGAATATAATAATGCCTATTTGCTATTTGACCAATTGCCTTCATCAATACATATAAATTCTGAAAAACATCTTTTTATGGGTTTATCCTTAATGGAAATGGAACGATTTGATGAAGCTATTCAAAATTTTGATAAAGTAACTCAATATGAGACTAGCGTTGGAGTTTTACCTGAAATGAGGTGGTATAGAGGTTTATGTTACCTTAGAATAGGAGAAATAGAAAAGGCTAAAAATATATTTAGAATTATTGTTAACAGGAATGAGAGACAACAAGAGAAAGCTTCAAAAATATTAAGGAAACTTGAATAAAGAACTTCTTTTAATAATTACGATTACAATAAAAATTAGACTCAATAAAGCAACAATCCTTTTTAGGTACCAGCCATGATAAAGTGTTGTAGAATTGCCATAAAGAACAATACCTGACCAAAACATGGGATGTGCACTATAAGAATTTGTTTCTTCCAAAAATTTTAACTTGGCCATTTGGAGTGATTCTGACTTTGATTTTCCTTTAAATGAATTACTATAAAATTCAGTTAAAATCATATTCGCAGGAATATATGATGCAGACCACAATGAAGTAATAATAGACTTACTTCCTGCATGAATAAAACTTCTTGCAATACTTAAAACTCCCTCTCCCTTAGAGAATTTCCCTTTGCCTGAATAACATGCTGCCAGCACAACCAGGTTTGCATGTAACTGCATATTATAAATTTCCCATGCATAAAGGTAACCATTGTTAGTTGTATCGGAAGGTGAAAGGTACAATTTTGAGTTTGCAGGGCTTAATGTATCTTCCAATCCATGGGCATAAAAATGTATAATATTACTCTTGTATGCATTTTTATTAAAATTTTCTTTAGTTGCTTTATCCCCGGTAAAAGATTTGCCAAAAGTTAACAATGCCAGTTTCTTAACATTTCTTATGCCAAGAGGCAGGTGTATTAATGAATCTTTTGAGTTTTCATAACCCGGTGCAATTCCTAAGAAATTTTGAAAGAGGCTTCTTTCAGCATTTAAGCTACTTCGGTACAGAGTTGCTGAATAAGCATAACTTAATGCATATTTCCTAATTAAATAAGATTCTTTCCTATAATCAGGATTATCAGTTTCTTTATATGGTTTATCTATCAATGCATCAAAAGAAATCTGCAATAGCTTACCGTCAGGGATAATTACCAGGTTTTTATTTTGAATCAAATTCTCATAAGGCAAAACTAGGCTTTTGTAAAGATAATAAGCCGCATTTCTGTATTCATAATAGTTAGAAAGATGTTCTCTGTATAACACCTTCGTATAAAAATCTAAATTTGTATAAAAAACGCTATCTATAGATTGTTTGTCAAAAACAAAATGATTTTTAGTAAGCACAAAAGTAAAAAGTAAACTATCCGTTAACACATATTCCAAGATGGCATCCTTTTCTGCAATTGATTCTTGTATTCGGGTACTATTTACTTCAATATTTTGATATTTTTGCCTTTTATATAAAGGGTACGTCGTTTCCAGTTTTTCATAAAAAGTTTCTAACTCCTTTGTTGTTTTAAATATCTTTTGTTGGTATTCTTCTATCCTTTCTCTGTCGGGTTTTTGCAATTCATTTACATTTTTAAGTTGTATCCCCAAGTACGTTATTTGTTCCTTAAGTTCACGTTCTTTTTCTTGCAGGCTGTCGGGGATACCTGCTATTTCCATCGCTTTTTCTTCGTTTTCAAGCTCCCGTAATATGGCATACTTACTTAATTCGGCATGTTTAAAAGCTGTCTCCGCATATTCTTTATTACCCGTAATTTTATATAATAAATAAGAAATATTTACAATAGATTTATATGTTTCATGTTCTTTTTGTGCAAGTGTTAGTTTGGAGCTTTCGTACAGGTAACCTGCCCTTAGTTGTTCTATAAAATCAACATTTAATTTAAGGGTTTGTAATGCTATTTCCAGATTTTTCTGCCTGTTTTCAATAGTCGCTAGTTTCTCCAAAGCCCGGGCTTTGGCATTAAGTAAGATAAGTAAATCCATGTCAGGATAAATACCTTTACCGGGGTTACTATAAGTGGAAGTATCATTGAATTCATAAATCTTTGCTATTAAAGCTTGCTGGTATAAATTTAATGCTTTTTCATATTTTTTTTTCTTGAAATAGAAATTACCTAGATGCTTATAATAGTATGAAATAAAAAGGTGTTTTTTACCTAAAATATTTAATAAAACAGGATAAGCAGTTTCAAATAATTCTTTACTTTTAGTTAACTGCCCTATTTTAGCACAAAATACAGCATAGTTAATATAAGCCATTGCTGTCACATAGTTCCCTGTACCGGATTCTTTTTCACATGTTTCAACAGCTTTTTTAAAATAAAAATCAGCTTTATTTAAGCTATCCAGCTTTTGATATATCAGCCCACAGTTATAATAAGTATCACCGGTAATTTTTAGTCTATTTTCCCTGACAATTTGTATGCTTTTTAAACTTCTTTGCAAAGCCATATCCAGTTGCCCTGATTTATAATATGCATAGCCCTGATTATGGTAATTATCTACAATATATTGATATTTTTTTTGTTCATCACTTTTTTCAAGTATTAATAAAGTATTATCATAATAATAAACTGCTTTTGAATAGTCTCCAATTAAAGTATAAATATTGGCAATATTTCCATTGATTATTGATTTTATATAAATATCAGAAATATTTTCCAATGCTTTTTTATAAAAATCAATAGCTTTTTGCAAATCCCCCTGCTTTTTATAAACAAGGCCTAACCTGTTGTATACTTTAAAGTATTTAGGTTCAGTATCAATACCTGTATTTTTTTTTATTTTCAGGATTTCCCTTAAGCCCATTATGGCTTTTTCGTAATTTCCACTGGTATAATAACGTTTGGTACTCTCGTATAGTTCTTGAATAACTGATGAATCAGAAACGGCTTGAGAATAGAGGCTTGTATTGTGGGTAAATAAAAGCAGTATTATCAAAACAATATTTTTGGATACCGGTCTCTTAAATTGCTTTTGTAAATAATTCATTATATTTTACCCATAGTTCTTTATAGAACAAAAATAAATTTAATTGTTTAATTAAAAATTTAAAAGCATGAAAACATTAAAAGAAAAAAAAGTGAAAAAGTTAGTAAAAGGATTCAATATCCTTAAATCGAAAGAATTATTGCAAATCAGGGGTGGTGACGATGGTGACCCGACTCAAAGAGATAGTGATTTTGATTAGGAACCTTTACCAGTTACAAATTTACTAAACTAATTAAAGAGATTTGCGAGGCCTGGTTTTTACCGGGCCTTTGCTTTTTTGGAGAGTAGTGGCACGCTTTAAACCGTGCTACTGCTACAATTTTAGAATCATGCTACCGCCAGTTATTACTTTTATATAGTTATAATTTAGAACCTGCAGGTCATAATTTACAACCGTAAGAATTTTATCCCTTAATATTTAAAATGTAGTTTAGCATGATTAATATATGTACACAATAAAGAGTAAAATAAAATTTCAGGATAAAGAATTTGAACAAATATTGCACATTACAGAGCATTTTGTAATTATGGATATAAATAGGAAGAGGCATATTTTTATACCGGATAATTCAATATTTTTTATTGATAAAATAAACAGAAAGTTGAGAAAACCAGACCTTTCGTTACAGTTACAACAAGTAGAAAAGTTAAAAACCATGCTGGGGAGAGTATTTATTGAGAATATGGGTGCTTCAAGTGAAATATTTGATTATCCGTCAAAAAGAGTAAAAACATATAATAAGAATGAATTTATAAATATCTTAACTGTTTCTGATATAATAACCATTCCGGGAATTGAAAATACTGCATACCCTGCTTATGTAAAAGAAGAACAGGCAAAACAAATTACAAAATTAGAATTAAATGCCAATGAATTGGTAGCATGTACATCTTCTGGAATTTCTGTCAATGGAAATGTAATACAGAGGCAATCCATGGAAATGGTAAATATTGAAACCGGCTTAGAAAATAAAGAAGAATTTTATAAATATTTAGCTTTTTCTTATGAATAAAAATTCAGCCAGCACCGGTAGGTGGCACTTGGTATTTTGTAGGCAGGAAGCTAAAGACTCATAGCTTATAACTCGCAACTTTAATATGAAATATGGAATCTGAAACAAAAAACATAAAATGAGTTGCAATGAGCAGCGTACGATGAGTAATGAATAATGATGAATATAAAATTAAGAATTGAAAAATAAATATAAGCGGGCTGCCGGAAAAAGGCGTGCAACGTGCCACTGACCTGGCAATGGAATAGCGAGCAGCGTTTTTTTACTCGCAAATGCTCGTGAAGATGGACATTCCTAGATTTTTTGTTACTTTTTTATCATGAAAAAAGTAAAAGAAAAATTGTAAAATTTGGAAACCCCAGATGCCTCTGGCTACAATAAAAAAATGGTATAGAAATATAAGTAAAATATGAAAGCTATTAAAGAATATTATGAAGGTTGCATAAACGGCGTAGGCACAGCCTACACCCAACGGGGAAGAAAAATAAAAAATATTGAATATCAAATACTAAATGATGAATGAATAATATAAAATTAAATAATTATACTATTTTTGCTATAATACTAATATACAAATATATTATTAACCCTACTTCGAGTTCACATAAACGGAACATATATTTGAAAAAATGAGATTAAACTTAACACTCCTGTTTCTTTTAATATTAAAATTTCCGGTTGCCCGGGAAATTGATGAATACATGAATACCTACAAACTTTCAGGCAAAACCGATTTCAAAAAAGAACAACATATTATAGAAACATACAGCTATGGAAAACTGGAAGATAAACTGGAACCCTGGTTTAATGATTCAGTTGTAAACCTAAGGAGGAAAGCCTGTTATTTTGTATATAAAAAAGGCATCATCTCCAAACCAAGGCACCGGCAAAAAGCAGTATTACAACTATTGGAAAGCTGCAAAGATAAAAACGGGGGCATTGTAGGGCAATCGCTCACTTACCTGCATGAATTCCCCCCTGAAAGCTTTGGCAATGATGCAAACAATACAATAGATAAATTATTGGCAGAAGAACAGTGAGGGCGGGTTAAAAAACTTGCCATGCTTGCCGGAATTGTTGAAACCGGGCAGGAAACTTTACGTAAAAAATTCCTGATGCCGGATATTAACAATGAAATAAAGTGGGCAATAGCACTGGCACTTGCCCGCCAGGGAAGCAGCGAACACACAAACTACTGTGTACAACTTGCAAATAAGCTTCCTGCCAATAACAACCTAATTTCGTATATTATACCTGATTTAATTTATACCCGGCAAAAACAAGCAATTGATTATTGTGTACAAATCATAAATAAAGACAGCAAAGATTGTTATTCACCCAATCCGGATAAACCCGAATTTATACTTTGTGCTTATTTCGTCATGGAGCTTTTAGCCCCTGTTATTATGGATTTCCCATTAAAAACAGATGCAACAGGAACCCTGGTAACCGGCGATTACGAAAAAGCATTAATCACAGCAAGAGCTTGGTTTGCCAATAACCCGAACTATAAAATTAAAATTAGCCCATGAAATATAAGGATATTCAAAAAGTCAATTCCACGCAAAAATCGCAAAGTATAAAGTCCATTAGATTAGCACTTTGCGACTTTAGCGATTCGTCTGTGCCCTTTGCGTGAACTTTTGAATTTTTAGAAGACAGCCTTGATTCCATGTGATAAATAAAAATTTAAAATAAATACATGAAAAAAATTATACACCCAATCTTATTTTTATTTCTGATTTTAAGTTTCATCTGTCCTGTTCATGCACAACAAACTTCGGTTAGCCCGGTATTAATGCAGGTTGAACAGATGCAGTTTCAAAAAAGGGCAAAAATCGAAGCTGCTTTTATAGCCATGGAAGCCGTTCAAAAAGCAGGGGCATACATCGAATCAATAAGCGACCTGGTAGGCAACAAAGAAATAACCCTGCCCGTAGGGATAAAAAAAGGGGAATACGAATTAATCATCCAAAAGATAAAGTACAACCAGGAAACAGGGAAACCCAACATTTATGCAACCTGTGCCTTCCAGTTTAAAGAAGGCGGGCAAAAAATTGCTTTTGAAGGGAATGCCGATATCGAAGGCAAAAAAGGGCTCGGGACAAACGGCTACCTGGAACTCATTGCACCTGTACGGCGAAACCTCGGGAAACAGGCAGCCATAGTATTTAATAGCGGCACCCGTGCCAACTTTGGTTGCGAGGGCATTGAATCATACATGGCAAAAATCAGCCTGGTAATTACCTCTGAAAAAATTATAGCCGTTAACAAAGACGGCAATCCCTCGGGAAAACCCCTGTCATCGGAATTTGAAGCATACTTTGCAGATTTTGATAACTTTACAGCCTCTTTTTCTTTTAACCAGCCATTTACTTTTAAAGGCTTAAAAGATATTATTTTTAGCCTGAGAGGCGCTACCCTTGACCAAAGTGACATTGAAACGCCTGCAACAATTAATTTCCCCGAGAACTATTTCCCGGGGGGCGGGCAGGATGAACTTAACTTATGGAAAGGGATTTCCGTTTCCGAAGCATCCCTTGCATTACCGGCAATATTTAAAAAATCCAGCCTGGGCAATGACACATCTGCCGTGAATAACAACCCGGCTTTTGCCGCAAGCAACAGGATAGAAATCGCTTTAAAAGAGGTAGTGCTTGACAACAACGGCTTTTCAGGCTCGGTATCAGCCGAAAATATAATGAACAGCAGTGCCCTCGACCATTCAAAATGGGATATTTCAGTAAACGATTTTTTACTAACATTACTTAAAAATGAACTGTCGGGATTTGGTTTTGGAGGCGATTTAAATATCCCTCCCCTGGGAAAAAACTCTTTGCTTCCCTATACCGCCACGTTCAACCCCGGTGTTGGAGAGTATGCATTTGCTGTCAATGTTTCGGGCGAATATGAATTCCCGGTACTAAAAAGTACGCTTTCCCTGAACGAGACTTCGACTATTGAAGTGATGTTTAAAGGTTCGGATGTTTACCCTACCCTAATTGCCTCGGGGCAAATTTCAATTGATGCACCCATTAGTAAAAAAGACAGCACTAAAAAATTCAGCCTTCCTGATGTTACATTTGAAAATTTACGGGTCAGCAGGGATAAACCTTATGTTGATATTGGGACAATCGGGGTAACAGGCGATTTAGAATCACCCAAAGTAGCAGGTTTCCAATTGTCCATTTCCGATATCCGTTCTTTTGACAACAATACAGGCTCGGGCCTGGCATTTGATGCAGGGGTAAAACTAAGCAGTATGTTTGGCGGCGAAGCAGGATTACAGCTTTATGGCGACTATGCCAACTGGAAATTCGGCCGTGTGGGTATTGATAAAGTTATGGTCGATTTTAAATCCAAAGCCTTTAGCGTTAAGGGCGGTATCATGTTCAAAAACGGGGATGCAATTTATGGCAGTGGGTTTAGGGGGGAAGTAGCACTTTCGGTGATTGACAAATTCAAGCTGGATGCAGTTGCCATATTCGGGAAAAAAGACGATTACCGCTATTTCCTTACCGATGTATTTTTGGAATTATCCCCTGCATCAGGGATTATAGTACCCCCCGTACTCTCATTTTATGGCTTTGGGGGAGGGTTTTACCGCAGGATGCAACAATCATACGACCCTTCTATTGATTCGGATTTCGGGAAATCGCTTTCGGGAATCAACTATATCCCCGACGATGAAGTAGGAATGGGCTTTATGGCTGCCACCAAGTTCGCTTTAATAGGTTCTTCGACCCTGTTTAATGCAAAAGTAGGCTTCGAAATGCAATTCAACAGGCATGGCGGGCTAAATTTTGTCCAGCTCAGGGGAGATGCATCTATAATGGATGACCCCGGGAAATGGGGCAAAATGGCCGACAACATAAACGATAAAGTAAAAAAACTGGAACAGGCAGGAGGGAAAATAAAACTTTCGGCTAAAAGCGATTTAAAAGTACCGGAAAATAAATCGGGTGGATTTCTTACCGCGTCAATGAATATTAAGTTTGATTTTGCAAACAAGGTTTTCTCTGCTGACCTGAGTGCATACCTAAACGCAGGCTTTATAAAAGGTGTTGGCCCTAACGACAGGCTGGGCTGGGCTTCGGCTTATTTCTCGCCCGATAAGTGGTATAATTATATGGGAACACCCACAGACCGTATGGGAGTTGAAGTTCTTGGGCTGGCACGCTTAGACGGTTACTTTATGGTAGGGGATGATATTCCCGAACTGCCCCTTCCACCGGAAAAAGTATTGCAAAATTTCAGCGTAGAAAAACAGGAAAAACTGAAAAGGCGAGCAGAAGGGCCACAGGCCATGGGCAGCGGGCTGGCATTTGGCCTGTCGCTGGGAGTGGACTTTAACGCTACCCTGCCTCCCTTTTATGCCAGGTTTGGAGCCGGGCTCGGGTCTGAATTCCTTCTTAAAAACTATGGGGCAAGTGCATATTGCCTTGGGGGGAACTCTACACTTGGAATAAACGGCTGGTATGCACGTGCCCAGGCATGGGCATGGGTAGAGGCTTCGATAGGTATGGAAGCAACAATATTTACAAAAACATATAGTTTTAATATTCTTGATTTATCGGTAAGTGCATTACTCGCTGGTGCAGGGCCTAACCCCTTTTACTTTACAGGTGCTGTAGGTGGCCGTTTTAGTGCTTTAGGCGGGCTGGTATCCGGGGAATGTAGTTTCGATTTTGAAATCGGCGAAGAATGTATTGTGGCCGGGGGGAACCCTTTCGGGGTGGATGTTATTGCACAGCTAACCCCCGAAGCAGGAGAAAATGAGGTGAATGTGTTTGCCTCGCCGCAAGCCGTATTTAATATACCCGTAGGGCTCGAAATGGAAATTGAAGAACAGGGGCATAAAGTATTCTATAAAGTAAACCTCGAAGAATTCAAAGTTTACTACAAAGACAATAACCGGGCAACCGAAGGTTATACAGAGTTTGACAACGAAGGGAAAATATACATGCTGGACCCTTCAGAACCTTTCGAAAGCCAAAAAGATATGGTAGTATATGCCAAAGTAGGGTTTAAACGAAAACTGAACAGCGGGTGGGTTGATGTAAAAGATGCTAACGGCTCTCCTTTTTATGAAATAAAGCAGGCAGAGTTTAAATCAGGCGACCGCCCCAAAGAAATTTTGCCCGAACACGTAAAATACAGCTACCCGGTTGTCATGCAGTATAATTTTTATCCCGATGAGCACAACAAAGGATATGTACATGTTACCGAAAACTACTCCTACTTATTTTCTACCGAAAAACCCGAAGGCTTCGGCCAGTATATCAGTTTTTCAGATGCCGATGGCAAAAACGAGCAAGCAGGGTTCACTTACAAAACCAATAGTGCCGGTAATAACATACGTTTGGAAATTGACTTCCCCATGGATGGAATCAACCTTACTAACGATGAAATATACAAAATGGCTATTGTTAACGTCCCCCGGAATGCAAATGTTGGCATATCAAGCAACATAAGTACTACACAAAGCAACCTGAATAACAATGACAGCATTACAGTAACCACACAACAAGCAGAAGGGACACTGGATATGCTTGAACAAAAAGAAATTTATGCACTGCATTTCAGGACAAGCACG
>DAOVYZ010000483.1 GCA_030635365.1 Bacteroidales bacterium | reverse complement strand
TGTGTATCAATTAAAAGATCTTTTTGCCCCAGTTGAACAAGAGCATCACCGATAGATGCATCACCATGCGGATGGTATTGCATGGTATAACCAATAATATTCGCCACTTTATTGTAACGCCCGTCATCCAGGCGTTTCATAGCATGTAATATTCTTCGGTGTACAGGTTTTAGCCCGTCATGTAAATGAGGAACAGCCCTCTCAAGAATAACATAAGAAGCATAATCAAGAAACCAGTCTTTATACATTCCAGACAAATGAACTATCTTATGAAGTTCCTCACTTTGCATTTCTTTATCAGTTGTTTTTGATTCCGGTTCTATTTCCTGGTTGGCTTGCTTATCTATATTATCTTTATTCTCTGTACTCATCCTCTTAGTTTGTATTCTTTATTAATCTACTACATCAATTTTCAGGTTCTCCACAATAAAATCCTGCCTTTCAGGTGTATTTTTGCCCATATAAAATTCTAATAAATCATTAACTGCATCATCTTTTCTTAACCTTACAGGGTCTAAACGAATATTTTTCCCGATAAAGTGTTTAAATTCATCCGGTGAAATTTCACCCAGTCCTTTAAATCGAGTGATCTCCGGATTATTCTTTAATTTTTTAATTGCTTTTTCTTTTTCCTTTTCGCTATAACAATATAAAGTTTCTTTTTTATTTCGTACTCTAAATAATGGCGTTTGTAAAATATATAAATGCCCGTTTTTAACCAGATCAGGGAAAAATTGCAGAAAAAAAGTTATTAATAATAATCTGATATGCATCCCATCTACATCAGCATCAGTTGCTATAACTATATTATTGTATCTAAGGTTCTCTATTCCTTCTTCAATGTCCAGGGCAGCCTGAAGCAAATTGAACTCCTCATTCTCGTATACAATTTTCTTTGTTAATCCATAAGTATTTAGAGGTTTCCCTTTTAAACTAAATACTGCTTGTGTATTTACATTACGCGATTTTGTAATTGACCCACTCGCAGAATCGCCCTCAGTAATAAAAATAGTTGTATCGCTCTTAAGTTCATCTTTAGAACTAAAATGAATACGGCAATCACGCAGTTTTTTGTTATGCAGGCTTGCTTTTTTTGCCCTCTGTTTAGCAAGCTTTTTTATTCCTGATATTGCTTTACGCTCTTTTTCTGACTCGATAATTTTTCTTTGAAATGCTCCTGCCGTTTCCTCATTTCTATGCAAATAATTATCAAACTCTTTTTTGAGAAAGTCTGCTATAAAATTTCTAATTGAAGGGCCATTGGGCCCAATGTTTTTTGAACCTAATTTTGTTTTTGTTTGCGACTCAAATACCGGTTCTTCAACTTTAATACTAACAGCTGCTATAATTGATGTTTTTATGTCTGATGCATCAAATTCTTTCTTATAAAAATCACGGACAGTTTTAACATATGCCTCCCGAAAAGCTAATAAATGTATACCTCCCTGTGTTGTGTGCTGCCCGTTTACAAAGCTATAATATTCTTCTCCGTACTGATTCCCGTGCGTAATTGCAATCTCAATATCCTCACCTTTTAAATGTATTATCGGATATAATCCTTCAGTACTCATATTTTGATCTAGAAGATCACGAAGCCCATTCTCCGAAAAATACTTCTGCCCGTTAAGTTTAATTGTTAATCCGGAGTTTAAAAACACATAATTCTGAATTAAACTCACTACGTATTCTTCAATATAATGGTAATTGCCAAATAATTCCCTATCGGGTTCAAATGAAACTAGCGTTCCATTTTTTTCTGTAGTTTTTTCAAGTTCATTTTCATTTGTTATTTCCCCATATGTAAACTCAATTATTTTTTTCTCTCCATCACGAAATGCTTCTATCTTAAAATTTGCAGATAATGCATTTACAGCTTTAATTCCAACACCATTAAGCCCTACTGATTTTTTAAACGCTTTTGAATCATATTTTGCACCTGTATTCATTTTAGATGCAACATCCTTCAATTTTCCTAATGGGACACCTCTGCCATAGTCTCTTACCTTTACATACTGGCCAGTCATTTCTATCTCAATGGTTTTCCCAAATCCCATCATAAATTCATCAATGGAATTATCCATAACCTCTTTCAATAAAACATAAATTCCATCATCTTGCGAAGAACCATCTCCTAACTTCCCAATGTACATACCCGGGCGTTTCCTAATATGTTCTTTCCAATCAAGAGTACGAATACTATCTTCTGTATAATTTGCCGTCATTTAACCTAATTTTTGGCAAATATAATTAAAAGAAAAATCACTGATGAATTTGTTTATCAACAGGCATCCAATAAAGCTGTTAATAATTTTTTAACTATTGCAAAATCAATAAAATCTAATGGTTATACAATATCTCCAGATTGTTGAAAAATTATCAACTTGAGAAAATCTTCATTTGTTTCATTAAAATTGAAGCATTCATATTTTGTGTTACGCCATCGTATAATTTATAATCAAAGCTTATTTTATCACCATTTATATCAACTTCAAAACATTTATTCTTTATATTTCCGGGATGTTTTTTCTCCAGACCACATAAGGTTAAATCATGCGTTGCTACTATTCCTGTTGCTTTTAACTCAATCAAATATTCTGTAAATTTCCATGACCCTTCGGCTTTATCAATTGAATTTGTTCCCTTCAGAATTTCATCTAATAAAACAAATGTTTTTTTCCCTTTTCTTAATTGATCTATGATATATTTTAGGCGTTTTAATTCGGCATAAAAGTATGATTCATTTTCTTTTAAAGAATCTGCTGTTCGCATGCCTGAGAAAACATCCATTATGCAGAACTTAAACTTTTTAGCACATACCGGCATCCCATTCATAGCCAAAATCAAATTTACCCCGATAGTTCTTAAAAAGGTACTTTTCCCTGCCATATTAGCACCGGTTATTATAACTATTTCTCCTGATTTTTTTATA
>DAOVYZ010000494.1 GCA_030635365.1 Bacteroidales bacterium | reverse complement strand
GTTATATTAATAAATTTTATTCTATTATATTTTTACATGAAATAATTTTGATGATGTATTTTTTATGAAACTTTTCAATTTTATAAACTATCTAAATTAAAATAAGTCAATTTAAAATTCAGTAGTAAATGTATATAAAATATCTGAAAAAAATTGAGCAATGTAATAAACGGTAGGTTTCAGGTAATGAAATGCTGGTTTGATGTAATAAACGGTAAAATCATGTGTTCTGAGTTTCGAGTTCAAAGTTCAATGTGAATACTTTGCAGGCAGGTTGGAGTTTTCTTGCTAACATATATATAAACAACCAATCTTCGCTTTGGAGATCATTATGGAGTGTATCTTGAATTTTCGGACTATTTGTATTTTAAATAAACTTGGAAACCTAATTATTATTAGCTATTTTAGGCACACAATAATCCCAATCATTTAGCCATGAAAAGAATAGCATTTTTTATACTTGTTTTTGGTAGCTCTATGCTACAGTCGTACTCCCAACAAATTGAAAACTTGCGTATTAAATCTCTAAACGATAAGATAAATCTTATTTATGATATTACGCACGAAAAAGCCGGGCAATTATTTGATGTTAATATTTACTGCTCAAATAATGGTGGAACCGGTTTTAATATACCGTTGAAATCTATATCGGGAGATTTTGGTAAAAATATTGAAGGTGGGAAAGATAAAATTATTATTTGGGATGCCCTGGCAGATCAAAAAAACCTTAAAGGCGATAATTATGTATTTAAAGTTGTGGCAACACCGGGTAAAGTAAAAAATCAAACAGACCATATTGAAGCATTCAACTTTGAACTTATTGATTGTTACAAAAAAGATAAAAGAATAGTATGTGCATTTAAGGTTACAAATAATGGTACAAAGCGTGATCTGAAACTAATAAACAGACTGGCAAGAATATATGATTTTAAAGGAAGAAGCATTGAAGCATATTCATCTAAACTGGGAAGAATTTCAGGCAATGACAGGCACTCTACTCCCACTTTAGCATTTACGCCTAACCAGTCAAATATTGCTGTTTACAGTTTTAATATAGCTGATGGTTTTTCAAATAGAATTAAATTAATTGATATTGGCCTTGAGGTACTGGAAATAACTTATGGGCTTGATTTAAAAACCGGGAATATTCAATTTAAGGATATTTCGCTTGCAAAAACAGAGTCTCCGGCAAAAACAGAACTAATTTCTGAACTAATGAGTTTTAATTTAGTACCTGAAATTAAAAATGTTAAAGATACGAAACCTCCTGTTATTAGTTTCACTATTCCAAAACTGGAAAAAAAGAAAACTATAGTTGTTAACCGGGAAGAAATAGATATTCAGGGTAAAATTACTGATGCCAATGGTGTATTTGAACTCACTATAAATGGGATGGATGCCCAAATCCGGGAAAATGGAGATTTCGCATCTGAAGTATATCTTGTTGAGGGCAATAATACTGTTTTTGTCCGTGCATTAGACGTATTTCAGAATTCTACTGAAAACACTTTTTCAGTTAATTATAAACCTTTAAACAAAAAAGATCAACGTCAAACAAATATTGGAAAAGAAAATACCGATCCATCAATGTTAGATGTGGAAGTAACTAAAGAAGCTAAATATTATGCTCTCATCATAGGAATTAATGAATACCCTGATCCGGAAATAATAGATCTTGACCGGCCGGTAGCCGATGCACAAAAATTGTATAACACTTTAACAACGAATTATTCCTTTGAAAAAGGAAATACCAGACTGTTAAAAAATCCGACAAGAGAACAAATTATAGGTGAACTGGATAAGCTTAACAGGTTAATTACCGAGGATGATAATTTATTGGTTTTTTATGCAGGGCATGGCTTTTGGGATGAGCAAGATGAAATAGGTTATTGGCTACCATCAGATGCAAAAAAGGCAAATACTGCTAACTGGATTCGTAATACTACAATAAGGGATTATTTAAGAACTGTGCAAACGAAACATACTTTACTTATAGCTGATGCTTGTTTTAGTGGAGGAATATTTAAAACAAGGAAAGCATTTACCGATGCTCCAAAATCAATTCAGAAATTGTATGAATTCCCTAGCAGAAAAGCGATGACGAGTGGTACACTAAAGGAAGTACCCGACAGGAGTGTATTTTTGTTATATTTAAATAAAAGGCTTACCGAAAATACTCAACCATACATTTCAGCAGAAGAATTATTTGGCAGCTTTAAAATTGCAGTATTAAATAATAGCCCTAATATACCTCAATACGGAGAAATTAAGGATACCGGCGACGAAGGTGGAGACTTTATATTTATAAAAAGGAAATAAGAGCTTATTTTATTAATGTTTATTATGCGCAGACGATTTAATAAAATAATTCGTAAAATCCTATCTAAAAATTACAGGTATTATTCAAAAAGTTATTATTACGATAAAAGTTTCGCCATATATAATAACATTGAAAGCCTGTGCAATTTATTTTCTTGCGAAAAGCAAACACTTGAAACTAAAACACCTGTTTTCTTAAGTACAAATATAAAATTCGGGAGTAATCAAAATCAAATTAAGAAAAAACTTGGATCTCCGGGCAGCTATATGCTCAGATCTGTTAACTCTCTTGATTTTAAGATTATGTATTACAGAATGTATTTGGGTGGTTATAAAACAAAACAAGAAGTTCATCTCTACGAAAATACTTTATATTATTTTAACTATGTTTTTTCATACCTAAATAATGCCGATAAAGAAGTTATAAAAAAATTGCTTTGTAAAAAATATTTAGATATGGATT
>DAOVYZ010000012.1 GCA_030635365.1 Bacteroidales bacterium | reverse complement strand
TTTCCTCTACCTTCTCCAACCAAATTAAATCCAACCCGGTAAATGGCCTGGACAGGATTAATAGAATATTCATATATTTCATATGTCACATTATTTACAATTGTATCTTTATGTAAATACAATACATAATCATTCCTAAAACCAACACTATCAGCATTAGGAACAAACACATTCTCAATATTATCTCCTGAATCAGAGAGCAAGCGTTTTTGTTCACTACTTAAATCTTGATTTATAGACTGATTTTTACTATCCTGCTCAGAATAAATATTTAACCAAAATTTACCTCTATCAATTTTTATTTCATTAGCACTATAAATTAAAAATCGGGCATAACTTCTTTCCGAATATTCAAACTCAATTGCAATTCTCGAATCTTTTGTTATTAGTCTATTAGCAGTAAAAGTTAGTTCACCCGTATTATAATCCATTACATAATCATATTCTTTGCCCCTGGTTTGTAATCTACCATTAATATAAACCATCTCAGTTCCAGCTAACACAATAATGTATTGCTCGTTTTCGCAACCTGTTAATTTATATGGCCCCTGGTTACCTTCCTGTCCTTTAAAAGTTTTCCGGCAATATTTTCCTTTTGTTACTGCGCCCCCAATTGTAGTCTCAACACTATTTGATTTATTCTTTTTACTATTAAATGTACTATTCAATAAACCTCCTTGAGCTTTTTTATTAATATTCATAAAATAACCTGTAGGTTTATCAATCATAAAATCACCGGCGATAAGTTTAGTTTTATCATTATACAACTGAATAAATACTTTGTCAAAATCCTGAATTTGCTGTGAATTCCCATCGGGTTGAATAGGAATATTTTCATCCGATATAACTGCCAAAATAGACATCTCGTTATTAATTTTTCCTGATATCTGTAAATTTAAATTTGAATTTATAACAGCATTCTGGTTGTTTCCAACAGTAATCCCTCTTGCAATACTCCCCCTCTTATCTAATTGATTATCTAATAAAAAGCTTTCCCCGCCAATACCGGTATACCTATTTGGATAAGCCATTACCGGGCC
This sequence comes from Bacteroidales bacterium, assembly GCA_030635365.1. GTDB lineage: Bacteria > Bacteroidota > Bacteroidia > Bacteroidales > UBA12077 > UBA12077. Next base: position 16,251 of record DAOVYZ010000012.1, on the reverse strand, counting down.
TACTATATTAGTTTCTTCCTTTTTCCTGGTAAAAAATGATTTAGAAAAGTTGATCGGAAATACACGATAAGAAATAACGATTCCTTTTTTCATCTCCAATAACTGCTTAGATAAAACAATTGTTCTTTTTACATAATCAATAGTGTACAAAGAATCAGATACAATCGCATTCTTTTTAGTATAAGCGATCTCTGAGCCGGGAACAATAGTTAATGTATCAATTGTAATTGTATCAGATAATGGAAATAAGGTTTTAGTACGAAGATTATTTAATTGCTGTGGCCTTAGGCTCAGGCTAATTAGAATAAACAATATAAGTAGAATAGTTTTTTGCAAAATATACAATTTAAGAAGCTTAAATATACATAAGCAATTTAAAGAACGGAAAATATCTGTAAATGTTAAAATGAAATGATTAAAATTTTATAATAAAAAAGGCCTTCATAAATGAAGGCCCAATGGGTTTAAATTTTAGGGTTAGGGTATCAAGAAATCCATATAGTGCCTAAAAGTATAAAAAATCTTTAAAAAAGAAGAGATATGTTAATTAAATATTATTTTTTTTAACTAAAATCTTGAAAGTTGATTGCAAATTTAATAAAACCACTCCATCTATATTGCTGGCAAACAAGTCAGTATGCTAAAATTAAAATTAAAATTTAGAATTATTATAAAAAACAATTTTAGACTATTAAATTTGCTGCAACTATTTTAAATTTTAGAATATGTCCATTTTATATCTATTAGGAATAAGAATATTTCAAATTTTAATAACTATTGCGTCTTTATTTAACCTAAAGGCTAAATTATGGGTTAATGGTAGAAGAAAAGTATTCCAAAATTTAAAAATTGTTATTAAACCAAATGAAGATATTGCATGGTTTCATTGCGCTTCACTGGGTGAATTTGAGCAAGGCAGGCCAGTTATTAAAGCATTTAAAGAAAAATACCCTTCATATAAAATTCTTTTAACTTTTTATTCCCCATCGGGATATGAAATTAGAAAAAATTATGAACGTGCCGATTATGTTTTTTACATGCCTCTTGATACTCCATCTAATGCAAAGCAATTTATGAGTATTGTTAATCCTAAAGTAATTTTCTTTGTTAAATATGAATTCTGGTATTTTTTCTTAAAAGAAATTCGAAATACAAACACACCTCTTTATTTAATATCCGGTATATTTAGGGAAGATCAACGCTTTTTTAAATCTAAAGGGGTATTTTCAAAGAAGATGTTAAGTTGTTTTAAACATTTCTTTGTCCAAAACAATGAATCAAAAATACTATTAAATTCAGTTAATATCAATAATGTAACTATTACTGGCGATACTAGGTTTGACCGGGTTTATTCAATCGCCAAACAGTCAAAAAAATTACCTGTAATAGAACAATTTACTAAAAATGATTTGGTACTAATTGCCGGGAGTACCTGGAAACCTGACGAAGAGCTATTAATAAAGTATTTTAATGAATCGAATCATAATTTTAAAATGATAATTGCCCCTCATGAAATTCACAAAGAGAATATTACTCGAATTGTTAAATCCTTTACTGAGAATACCAATGTTGCTAAATATTCTGATGTAAATGAAAACAAGAATTCTACATCAGAAATATTAATTATTGATAATATTGGACTTTTATCATCATTGTACAAATACGGAAATCTAGCCTATATTGGCGGAGGGTTTGGTAAGGGATTACATAATATTTTAGAAGCAGCTACGTTTGGCTTACCAGTTATTTTTGGCCCTAATCACAAAAAATTCCAGGAAGCCATCGAACTTAAAAATCTTAATAGTGCATTTCTAATTTCCAATTATACTGATTTAAAAGAATGTTTAGATAACTTTTTTGAAAACCTTGATCAAATTAAACTTTGTGGTAAAATCTCAGCAGAATTTGTCGAAAATAAAAGAGGCGCTACAGAGTCAATCTTAAAAATAGTTGAGAAGGATTTGTTAAAATCCTAATAAGAAATCATCAATAAAAGTTTATTAACAATTGCTAATACAAGTTTTACGAAACTTTCAAAACACTTAATACTTAAAACTTTTAAAACTTTACAATGCCTTAACATATGTTAATATGTTTATAAGGAAATTTTAATGCTAAATTAATATTTTCTATAACTTGTATTATTCATTAAAATATACATTTGTATTCTTATTAAACCTTATAATAACAAACCATAAAACAATGAAAATAATAAAAAGTAAAATCTTGATTTTAACTCTGTTGTTTTTAGCAATATCAAATTGGGGATTTGCACAAGGATCAACAACAGCAGCAATGAACGGAAAAGTAACTGACCCAAATGGAGAAACTCTGCCTGGTGCTAATATTATTACTGTACACATACCCACTGGTGCTCAGTATGCCAGTATTACAAATGTAAATGGGTATTATAATTTACAAAACATGAATGTTGGAGGGCCATATACTATAACAGTATCATTTGTAGGCTTTGAAGAATTTGTAAAATCTGATATCTATCTTAACCTTGGGCAAACATTTCGTTTAGATGTTACAATGAGTGAAACAGCAATAAGCTTGGAAGAAGTTATTGTATTAGGGAAAAAAGTACAGGATTTTCGTGTAATTGATGGAAATAGAACCGGTGCAGAAACAGTTGTTGGTTCTGATCAAATTGCTAATATGCCTTCCATTAATCGAGACATTGCTGATTTTACAAGGCTAACACCTCAAGCAAATATTGATGATAATGGAGCCATTTCAATTGCAGGTATAAACAATAGATACAATTCTATTTCAATAGATGGAGCCATTAACAATGATGTTTTTGGCCTTGCTGCTACAGGAACTAATGGAGGGCAAACAGGAGGAACTCCTTTTAGCATGGATGCAATAGAACAATTCCAGATTGTACTGGCACCTTACGATGTTCGCCATAGTGGATTTGCTGGTGCAGGAATAAACGCCGTAACACGCAGCGGTACAAACAGAATAGAAGGTTCTGCATACTATTATTTAAGAAATGAAGCTTTAGCTGGTAAAACTCCTACAAACGTCAGCGAAGATGATCGTAAAAAACTGCCGAATTTTAAATCCGAAACATATGGTTTCAGAGTTGGCGGTCCAATTATTAAAAACAAATTGTTCTATTTTGCAAATATAGAATTACAACGAGATGATACTCCTCAACCATTCAATTTTGCCAATTATGAGGGAGATGCAACTCAAGCCGAAATAGATAATCTCTCAAATTTTTTAAATAGCACATATGGGTATGATCCAGGAGGATACCTTAATAATAATCGTACCCTGGAAAGTAATAAATTATTTTTCCGTGTTGATTGGAATATTAATGCAACACATAAATTAATGATCCGTCATAGCTATACAAAAAATGAAGCGATTAGAGCTAATAGCTCATCTGATGGGTTTATCAATTTTTATAATAATGCTGAGTATTTCCCCAGTATAACAAATTCCACAGCACTTGAATTAAAAAGTAACTGGAACGAAATGTCTAATGACCTTATTATTGGATTCACTTCTGTTCGTGACGATCGAGACCCTTTAGGTAATAATTTCCCGGCTGTCCGAATTTACGATGGGGATGGTACTATCTTTTTTGGATCAGAAGCATACTCTACTGCAAATCAATTAGATCAGGATATATTAACTATAACAAATAATTTTACCCTTAATAAGGGAATACATACAATAACTATTGGAACTAATAACGAATTAAGTTCTACCTATAATTTATTTATGAGAAAGAACTTTGGAGAATTCAGATACAACAATTTAGATGATTTTCTTAATAATAATCCTGCTTACCAATATGAGAGGGGCTATTCTTTAATCCCTGGAGATATAACCGGAGACGGAGCTAAAGCAGCTGCAAAATTTAAAATGCTGCAATTAGGTTTATATGCTCAAGATGAGATACAAATTAATGACCGCCTAAAGATTACTGCAGGCCTTCGTTTTGATATTCCAATGTTCATTGATAAGCCAACAGGAGATGAGCATTTTAATACTGTTACAGCTCCATTAATTAAAGCCGCAGGATATGATTTGGAAGGAGCTAAAGCTGGAGAAATGCCCAAATCAAAAATTCTTATATCTCCACGCGTTGGTTTCAACTGGGATGCATTGGGAGATCAAACACTTCAGGTACGCGGAGGAGTTGGAATTTTTACAAGCCGCCTTCCACTTGTATGGCCCGGAGGGTCATTTACCAATAACGGGCTTACTATAGGCGGGGTATATCATCGAAGCTCCTGGGGCGATGATATTTATTTTGAACCTGATTGGGAAAATCAATATGAAAATCCTGATTTTGGTTATACTGATGCAGCTTATGGTGGACAAATTGATTTATTTGCCGAAGATTTTAAATTCCCACAAATGTTTAGAGTTAACTTGGCTATTGATAAAAAACTCCCTTGGGGTATGGTAGGTACACTTGAAGGTAGTTACTCAAAAACCATCGATAATATACTTTATTATAATGTTAACTTAGAACCGGCTACCCAAAATCTAACAGGGAGTCCTGACAACAGGCCATTTTTTAGTGGAAATTCCGTTGATCCAGATTATACAAGAGTCATCTTAGGAACAAACACAAATGAAGGTTTTACTTATAATATTACTGCTCAGATACAAAAACCTTTTGATAATGGCTTAACAGCAAGTTTAGCGTATTCTTATGGACGTGCTAAAACTATTAATGATGGTACATCTTCACAAAACTCATCGCAATGGTTATATATGGAACATGTTAATGGTTTAAACAATCTCGATTTAACATATTCTGACTTCGATCTTAAGAATAGAATAACAAGTTATGTCAGCTACTCTAAAGAATTTTTCAACCATCTTAAAACAACAATAAGTATTTACTATAATGGACAAAGTGGAATGCCATTTTCTTACGTATATTATGGTGACATAAGTGGAGATGGGGAAAGAAGAAATAGTTTGATATATGTTCCCGCAAATTCTGCAGAAATTAACTTAGTTGATATAGGTGTGCCCGGTGATGATGATTATGCTTCAATAGCACAACAGTGGACTGACCTGGAAGAATTTATTAATGGCGATGATTACTTAAAAGGCCGTAAAGGCCAATATGCCGAAAGAAATGCTGTACGTACTCCATTTGAACATGTTTTTGATTTTAAATTTGCGCAAGATATTTTTACAGATATTGGAGGAAGGCAACAAAAAATCACTTTAACACTTGATATTTTTAACTTCACGAATTTATTAAATAAGGATTGGGGCCGGCAATACTTTATATCCCGAAATAGATATTCTTTAGTTGATTTCGAAGGTTTTGAATCGGATGGAACCACACCACAATTTACTTTTGAAAAACCTGATAATAAGATGGATATCTATACTCCAGATGATTCTGGTGTTAGCAGTTCCAGATGGCAAATGCGATTTGGAATACGATACACTTTTTAAAACTATTTTAGCCGTTTCTAAGTTTTAGAAACGGCTTTTCTTTTTTACTATTAAAGAAACCTTAATTATATAGTTAACATGAAAAAACTATCAATTATTTGCATATGCTTCATTTTAATAAATTTTGTATCCTATAATAAATGTAAAGCTCAAGGTGAAAAACCTTATGTTATTATTTTATCAATGGATGGTTTTCGTTGGGATTATCCTGAGCAAGCAAATACACCCAACTTGGATTATATAGAGAAAATAGGAGATAGGGCAGATGCAAGTATTCCTTGTTTTCCGACAAAAACTTTCCCAAATCATTATTCGATGGCTACAGGGCTATATCCCGATAATCATGGAATAATTTTGAATAACTTTTATGCACCGGATTTAGATAGGTATTACTCAATAGGTGATAGCAAGGCAGTAACAAACCCTGATTTTTATTTTGGAGAACCTGTATGGGTAACAGCAGAAAAGCAAGGAGTTAAAGCGGCTTCATATTTTTGGGTAGGGTCTGAAGCACCTCATGATAATATATTTCCAACTTATTATTACTCATATGATGAAACAATACCTTTTGAGAATAGAATTGATGGCGTAATAGATTGGCTAAAGCTCCCAGAAAAAGATCGCCCTCACTTAATTATGTGGTATATAGAAGAACCTGACAGCAAAGGGCATGACGTAGGGCCAAACGATTCTGAAATAATTTCAATGATTGAATATCTCGATAGTTTAGTTGGTGTTTTTAATACTAAAATAAATGAATTGCCAATTAAGAATAATATAAATATAATTATTACCTCAGACCATGGCATGGGCAAAATTAGCAAAGAAAGAGTAGTGTATTTATATGATTTGATTAAACAAGAATGGTACGAACACATTGATGGGGGTAATCCTGTGTTTACAATAGAAGCTAAAGATGAATATTACAACACTCTATATAATGTATTATCGTCAGTTGATCATATTAAAATCTGGAAAAAAAATGAACTCCCGGAAAGATTACATTATGGTTTCAGTGTGAGAGTTAAAGATTTTGTCGTTGTTGCAGATAGTTCGTGGAGTATATGGAAATCTTCAAAAAAAATATCTTACTCAGGAGGAGCTCATGGGTATGATAATGCAAATAAAGATATGCATGCAATCTTTTATGCTTATGGGCCAGCATTTAAAAATAATTATAAGCACCATGCTATTAATAACATTGATATTTATCCATTAATATGTAAGATTTTAGGTATTCAGCCACAAGATGTAGATGGGAAATTGGATAATATAATACCCATGTTGGACAAATCAGATTAAATCTTAATCAAAAAGCATTTTATATTTCCCCATTATTGTTTTCAGTATAAATAACTGATATAATAGTACTTAACAAAGCTATTAAGTTAAGTTAATATCTATGTTAATAAAATTTAACCCCCTTCAAAACCCATTTAATTTAGCCTTTTTAGTGTTATTAACAATCCCTGTGAAAATTTAAATAGAACAAAATTTTTAATTGCTATTTTTTTTCATTATGACGCTGTTTTTCTTTAATATCAAGGGTTACAACAATTTAAGACGCTTCGTTAATAACTATTGAGAAATGTTGAAAAATACGAATGAAAATCTATCGTCCGAACTTATAAGTATGTTTAAATTAGCATTACCTTTTCAATAAAGTGCTTTTAGAACATAAATTACTAATCATAAACTCATTATAAATCTGCTTAAAATGTACGTAAAAGGAATGCAAACTGATGGAAAATTAAGCGATACTTCGCAAGATAAAGTAAAATATAAAACATATACTTTCGATGAAGCTTTTAAAAGTTCTAAAGAGTATTTTGGGGGAGATGAACTAGCTGCACGCGTTTGGGCTAATAAATATGCATTGAAAGATTCTTATGGCAATTTGTTTGAAAAGAACCCAGATGAAATGCACCATAGACTTGCAAAGGAAATTGCACGAATTGAAGAGCGTTACCCAAATCCAATGAACGAGGAAAAAATATACAATTTATTAAAAGAATTTAAATACATTATACCTCAGGGTGGTCCAATGTCAGGTATAGGGAATAAATATCAGGTTGCTTCTTTATCAAATTGTTTTGTTATTGGGGATAAAAATCCAGCTGATTCTTATGGCGGGATTATGAAAATTGACCAGGAACAGGTACAATTAATGAAACGCCGTGGTGGTGTAGGTCATGATTTATCACATGTAAGGCCACAAGGAAGCCCTGTATTGAATAGTGCTTTAACATCAACAGGTGTTGTCCCATTTATGGAAAGATACTCTAATTCAACTCGGGAAGTAGCACAAGATGGAAGACGAGGAGCACTTATGTTAAGTATTTCTAGCAAGCACCCTGATGCCGAAAAATTCATAGATGCCAAGTTAGAAACAGGCAAGGTAACCGGAGCAAATATTTCAGTAAAAATCGATGACGAATTTATGCAGTCAGTTGTTAACAATAAGCCTTATGTTCAACAATATCCTACAGAATCGGATGAACCTGTATTTAACCAAACCATTGATGCAAAGAAACTTTGGAAAAAAATAGTTTATAATGCTTGGAAATCGGCAGAGCCAGGAATCCTTTTTTGGGATACAATTATAAATGAATCGGTTGCAGACAGCTATGCTGATTTAGGATACAAAACTGTATCGACAAACCCCTGTGGAGAAATACCATTATGCCCATACGATAGTTGCAGATTATTAGCGGTAAATTTATACAGTTATGTGGAAAATCCCTTTACTCCTGAAGCTAAATTCAATTTTGATTTATTTAAAAAACATGTTGGTTATGCTCAGAGAATAATGGATGATATTATTGATCTTGAATTAGAAAAAATTGATGCAATTCTTAAAAAAATTGATACTGACCCTGAAGATTATGAAATAAAGATGGTAGAAGATAAGTTATGGAGAAATATCAGGAAAAAAGCAATTGAGGGAAGAAGAACAGGTGTAGGAATAACTGCCGAAGGCGATATGTTAGCAGCATTAGGGTTAAGATATGGAAGCGAAATAGCAGTTGATTTTTCTGAGGAAATTCATAAGAATGTTGCATTAGAAGCATATAGATCTTCGATTGATATGGCTAAAGAACGTGGAGCATTTGAGATTTTTGATGCACAGAAAGAAAAGGACAATCCGTTTATTCTTAGATTAAAAGAACAAAACGAGCAACTTTATGCCGACATGGTTCAGTATGGGAGAAGAAACATAGCATTATTAACTATTGCCCCAACAGGAACAACAAGCTTAATGACACAAACTACATCAGGAATTGAGCCTGTATTTATGCCAGTGTATAAACGAAGAAGAAAGGTTAATCCTAACGACCCGGAAACTACAATATCATTTATAGATGAGATAGGTGATTCATGGGAAGAATACAATGTTTTTCATCATAAATTTATTGATTGGTTAGAAATAAATGGCTTCAATCCTGAGGAAGTAAAAACTATGTCTGATGATGAGATCAATAGTGTCATAGAAAAAACTCCTTATCACAAAGCGACCTCAAATGATATTGATTGGGTAAGCAAAGTAAAAATGCAGGGAAGAATTCAGAAATGGGTTGATCATTCAATTAGTGTAACAATTAACCTTCCCGAAAATGCAACAGAAGAATTGGTTGGACAACTTTATGTTACTGCATGGGAAAGTGGTTGTAAAGGAGTTACTGTATATAGAGAAGGTTCCAGATCAGGAGTATTAGTATCGAATAAAAAAGATAAGAAAGAAACAGAACAAACGACAAATTCCAATAAACGACCAAAATCACTTAATGCGGAGATTATTAGGTTTAATAATAATGATGAAAAATGGATTGCTTTTGTTGGAATTAAAGATGATAGGCCATATGAAATTTTCACCGGACTTGCAGACGAAGAAATATTCCCAATTCCTAAATCAATTAGGAAAGGGGAAATTATCAAAGTAAAAGATCGAGAAGGAAAAAGCAGGTATGATTTTCAATACATTGACAAATATGGATATGAGAATGTATTGGGAGGATTATCTCACATGTTCAATAAAGAATTCTGGAATTATGCTAAACTAATTTCAGGAGTATTACGCCATGGAATGCCTATCCCAGGGGTAGTCCATTTAATTCAATCGCTCAGGCTTGATAGCGAAACAATTAATACATGGAAAAATGGTGTGGAAAGAGCTTTAAAGAAATATATACCTAATGGTACAAAGCCAAAAGCCGGAACAAAATGTTATGAATGTGGTTCTGAAAGTGTAGTTTATCAGGAAGGTTGTCTAATTTGCCAAGATTGTGGACACTCAAAATGTGGATAATCAATTTCTGCTTTTCTATTGTATAAACACAAAATTCACGAAAAATTAATTTAAGTAAATCGGCTAATGCCGATTTACTTTTTTATACTTATCCAATAATATTTTTGTAAATCGACAGGCATTATTAAATTGATATATAATGACTACCTACTTATGAATGTACTTACTTTACTACTTTAAACATTTATTTGCTGATATAGGCATCTATATTATAGGCAAGGTATTGTAAAACCTAAAAGACTTCCGAAGTTTTTGAAAACTTCGGAAGTCTTTAAATCGGAGATTTATTATAAAACAGAGCTAAAGTCGTAAAGTAGAACTAATTGTAAGCCATAAAATAATAAATAATTTCAAATATTGTGATGGTTCAGAAATAATTAACCATCTAATTTATCATCACAAGCTTTTGTAATTGTTGTTTGTTTTTCCCGTTAATTTGAATATAATAAACTCCGGCCTCTACCTTACAACCTGATTGATTACATCCGTCCCACCTGTATTGGTTTTGGACGGATGGTATATCTATTCTTTTGACTAAATGTCCTGTGGCATCATATACATTAATAGTATGAACTGATTCATCCAATTTCCATGAAATGGTTACCTCTCCTGAAGATGGATTTGGGAACACCATTATATTATTATCAGAATTATTATCAATTTCGGCAACTTGTAATGGTGCTTTCATTAAAATAGCACCTTCCCCTGCCCGCAGTGCTATTTCAATTATGGGGTCATCTTGAGAACCATCTGCCTTGATTGGATAATATGTAGCTCCCAGGTCAACCGATATAGAATATGTAGCATATTCCGCATAACTTGAGTTCCATTGAGCAGGCCTGTAAAACACAAGGGCATTGGTATAATCTCTTCGTAAAATATCTCCATGTGCCCCATTCCGCAAAACCTGGTCTACCTCTTCAGCCGTGCGCCATTTCACATCTCTTTTCCCGCCGTTGTACCCGTTAACATCTGGTATGCCAATATCCACTGCCATGGCCGGAAAATAACGTGACCAACGTCGTACATCTTCAAGCGCAGGAATGGGATCAATATATTGATGCAATACGGTTCCGTCTTTTAAAATTACTTCATCTGTTTCATTATAAATAAAACCTAACTGGCCATGGTAATCAAAATAAGTATATTCATTTTGTCCGATATAATGCAGGCATAATGCCGATATTGGCCCACGATTAGAACGGTCCCAGGGATAGGGGTCATATCCTTCGTGAAAAATAGTATCTGCATAATCATAATATATCATATGGGCAAATGTGCCATTCGTATTCTGGGGGCCTATATAATCATCATATGCCGCATAATCGGTACGTGTATTAGTATCCTCTCCATACAGTCCATTAGTGGGGCTATGTACAGCACAAACAAATTCAGTGTCATTAAAATCGCCGAGAAATACGATATCATCATAATAACTGTTCATGCCGACCAGGAAATTGGGATAACTCTCTTTCACATAATTTCTGATTATCGTAAATTTATCTAACTCATAATCCTCCCATGTCCGGCCATCGGTTTTATCAGCAAAGTCTGTCAGGTTTTCGGACATTGGCGGATTGGCCTCTGCATCGTCGCACATAACACCATGATAGCCTGCTTCAGCAGCCAGGTCTATACGATATGCACTAAAATTTGCCCAGGTATAACGGTCTTCGCCACCAATGTTCTGCACGTCGGCAGGGTTCATAATAAATCGGTCATGCATCCAGAAAGGGATACGGGCCTGATAGGGAAATTTCGCCGAAGCTGTATCGGGTGGGTCAGGATTATACAACAATGCCCCGCTATTTACAACACCGGCATCTGTTAACTCCCATCCCCTGCAGGCATTTCCTGCTCCGTTTAGCCAGTCGTTGCCATAAATTCTGTCGGTAACCGGATAGGTAGTCGTTGAAGCAAAATTCATGCGGATATAATACTTGTCTCTGGAACTATTCACACTGGTTATGGCCCAGTCTGCAGGAGGAATAAATGTTATTAAACCGTTACGGGTAAAATTTAGCGTACTATCTGTAACAGTTACATCGGCCCAAGCTGTTCCGTTATAATATTCAAAATTACATACCACACTATTTCCGGGCGAAGTAAATTCCATATTAATATCAGCAAAAGGTTCTTCGTAGCCTATATATACATAATTATTAAGGGTAACATTTGATCCCGCATCATAGGCATCTCTTGAAACATCAGTAAAAGTAGTATTATTTGAAGTTTTCAACACTCCATTGACAGGGGTATAAGAGCTTCCTTCCAGCCTTCCGAAGCAATCCATATGCAACCAGGCTGTTTCGCGGCTATAGGTATGGTTTAATTTGGAGTGTAGGAATACCTCCTCATATTCCACATTATTGGCTCTTGCCCAATCTTTAAGAGGTAAATATTCGGAAATATAAAAACCAAAAATATCAAAATACGACATCCGTATTACATCATCCAGAACCGGTTCATAGCCCAAATTTCTTAATTTAAACCGTTCATCAATCCATTGTTGTTGATCAGTATCGGTAATTTGAGTATAACATACAATGCCAAGCTTAAGGCTTTGGTTTTGGGCAAAACTTATATTACACATTAGAAGCAATAAATAAAAAGTAGTTAGAATTTTCATAGTGGTTTTATTTTATATATAAAATGGTTTAACTTTAAAAATCTAAAATAAAAACTTAAAAAAGTGGTGCAAAATACTCATAAAATCCAAAATAACAAAATAGAATATAATTATAGGCTGTATTATTATTAAAGGTTCAGAATTGAATATTATGGCCAGATTTAAGCATCAACAAAATAATAACAAAAACTCAATAAGTTATTCTTGTTGTTGCGTATAAACATACTACAAATATAGTTTGCAGCACCCAAATTGCAAATCCTCAAGACTTAAGTGCTTAATTTTTATCTTTTATAGGTATTTATCACCCAACTTCAATTTAACATCATTAACGTATTGTTTTATCTCCTGCTCATCTTCCTTTTTGCAGATTAGTAAAATATCATCTGATTCAACAATAATAAAATCCTTTAAACCTTGTAAAACAACCAACTTATCTTTCGGCATATTTACAATACAATTTTCTAAATTGTAAGAAAATACATTTTCCCCTTGTACCAAATTAGAATTTTTATCTTTTGAAACATTATCATGCAATGAACCCCAGGTTCCTAAATCAGCCCATCCAAAATCACTGCAATAAACATAAACATTATCTGCTTTTTCCATTATCCCATAATCAATAGAAATATTTTTGCATTCGTAATAGGTCTTTGAAATAAAATCTTCTTCTTGTTTAGTATTATATAAATCTATACCCTCACGGAATAGAGAATCTATTTCTGGCAAATAACTTTCGAACGCATTCATAATAGTTTTTAGTGACCAGATAAAAATGCCTGCATTCCAGAAGAATTCTCCGCTATCAAAAAATACTTTAGCTAATTCCTTATTTGGCTTTTCTGTAAATGTTTTTACTTTATGAATATTTTTATTCTTTGAAACATTTTTTTCGCCATTTATTTGAATATAACCATAACCTGTTTCAGACCTGCTTGGTTTTATCCCTAATGTAAGTAAAGCATCTTTGTCAGTAACAAATTTTAAGCCTGCTTGAATTACCTTTTTGAATTCAGATTCTTTTAAGATTAAATGATCTGAAGGGGCGGTAACAATATTAGCATTGGGATTCTTTTGATAAATCTTATAGTTAGCATAAGCAATACAAGGTGCAGTATTTCTCCTTGTAGGTTCCAGAAGAACTTGATCTTCATTTAATTCAGGTAATTGATCTAGTATAGTGTCTTTGTAGTTTACGCTTGTTACAATATATATGTTTTCTACAGGACAAATAGATTTAAATCGATCAAATGTCATTTGTAAAAGAGTTCTTCCAGTTCCTAAAATATCTAAAAATTGTTTAGGTTTATCCATTCTACTTAATGGCCAAAACCTACTACCAACACCACCTGCCATTATTACACAAAAATTATTTTTCATTATTGTCTTTTTTATAGTTATTATGCTACTAATTTAATAAAAGCGAAAGGAATAATCATAAAAAATACGATTAAATAAATGTGTTTAATAAAAGGGTTTATTATTTATTATATTTGTAAATTCAAAATATCTGATTTATGGGTCTTTTCTATCATATTGGAAAGTATTTTGTGTTACTATCTCGAGTTTTTTCAAAACCAGAAAAGCTTAAGATATATTATAGGGAAACAATAAAAGAAATTGATAAGTTAGGATTAAATTCAATTGGTATTGTTGCTATAATATCTGTTTTTATGGGGGCGGTTATAACTATACAAACTGCGTACAATACAGAAAATCCGATTTATCCGAAATACCTGATAGGTTTAACAGCAAGAGATACATTATTATTGGAATTTTCATCAACAATAGTGGCACTTATATTAGCTGGAAAAATAGGATCCAATATTGCATCTGAAATTGGAACAATGAGGGTTACAGAGCAAATTGATGCTTTAGAGATTATGGGTGTTAATTCAGCTAGTTACTTAATTCTTCCTAAAATAATAGGGTCGGTAATTTTTGCACCTTTTTTAACTTTAATGAGTATGATTATTGGGATATTCGGTGGCTGGCTAGCAGGAATTTCTACAGGTGTAATGACAACTCAAGACTATATCTATGGGATTCAGTATGCGTTCATACCTTATTATATAGTTTACGCTGTGATAAAAATTGCAATATTTGCCTTTTTAATTACGACAATATCTGCATATCATGGATATTATTCATATGGAGGTTCCTTAGAAGTAGGAAAATCAAGTACCAAAGCAGTTGTTAATAGCAGTATCTTTATTCTTCTTTTTAATGTAATATTGACTCAATTATTGCTTTCATGATAGAAGTTAAAAATGTATCAAAGTCTTTCAATGGAATACCGGTATTGAAAGATATCAATGTTTTATTTGAAAAAGGTAAAACAAATTTAATTATTGGTCAAAGTGGCTCTGGTAAGACAGTTCTGCTAAAGTCAATTGTTGGATTGCATGATATCGAAATTGGACAGATAATTTTTGACGGGGTAGTTTTTAATGAGTTAGATTTTAAAAAGAAAAAAGAAATGAGAAAGCAGATAGGAATGCTTTTTCAGGGAGGAGCTTTATTTGATTCAGCGACTGTAGAAGAGAATGTAATGTATCCTTTAGATATGTTTACAGAAAAATCTCACGAAGAGAAGAGAGAAAGAGTTAATGAATGTTTAACACGTGTTAACATAGTAAATGCAAATAAATTATTTCCAGCGGAGATAAGTGGGGGTATGCAAAAACGGGTAGCTATAGCACGCGCAATAGCCTTAAATCCTAAATATCTTTTTTGTGATGAGCCAAATTCAGGTTTAGATCCTCAAACAGCAATTTTAATTGATAATTTAATAAAAGAAATTACTGAAGAATATAATATGACGACTATCGTAAATACTCATGATATGAATTCAGTTATGGAAATAGGTGATAAGGTTATGTTTATTTATAAAGGTGAAAAGTGGTGGGAAGGTACACGTGATGGTATATTTGATTCTGAAAACAAAGAGTTAAATGAATTTATTTTTGCTTCAAAATTATCACAAAAAATTAGAGATTTAAAAAATCTTCATTAACCTAAATCATAAATCTTCTGAAGTCGATTCATATCGAGTATCTCAATATTTTTGCCTTCTATTTGAATTAGTCTATCCTTTCGGAATTCTGATAAAACTCGAATAACATTTTCGGTACTCATATCTATTAATTCAGCAACTTCTTTTCTACTTATTGGAAGAGCAAAATTGTTAGAATCATAAATATGCTTTGTAAAAAATAGCAAAATGTAAGCTATTCTACCCCTTAATTGTCGGGTATTAATATCTATTCTTGTTTTTATTACAGAATCCGAAACAGAACTTATTTTTTCAAAAAAATCCAAAGCAAATACTCCATTTTTCTTTATAAAGGTTTTTATTATTTCCAGATTTACAAAACAAACGGTAGAATCCTCAATGGAAGTAATTGAATAGATGTGGTTTGTATTTGAAAATATACTTAATAAACCAATAAAATCTTTAGGTTTTGCAATACTTATTATATGTTCTTTAGTATTTAATTCTGTTTTAAATAATTTTACAAGTCCATTCTGTAAATACATAAAGGAAGTGATTTTATCACCTTCGTAACATATCCTTTCACCTTTTCTAAAAAACTTTTCTATTTTTTTTTGATTAATAGTTTTTAATTCTTCTTCAGAGAGATTTTTAAAAACCCATGATTTATAAATACACTCTTTACAATTGCTTATTTTATGGGAAAGTTCCATTTATAGATTTTTATATTAATGGTGATATATATCACTTATGATATATATCATAATATATAATTATGTCGATATGTTAATGTCTGTTATTTTTGTAACAGTAATAGATTAATAATATAAAAATAACATAAAAAATAACCAAAATGAAAAAGATTTTAATTCT
>DAOVYZ010000208.1 GCA_030635365.1 Bacteroidales bacterium | reverse complement strand
AGTTTAGATCCCATGGTAGTCATATCAAAACAGGTTGTGGTAAATCCTATTAAGATACTGATTATCTGGGATTTAAACAAATTTTCATGTAGCTAATTTGCTGATATTTAAATATTTATATTACTTTTTAACGAACTGTTGTAAGTACATTTATATTATTAATCAGTTAAATTCAGTACAAAACTTAGGTGGACTTTTTGTAAATTTGCTTAAATAAAAAGAGTGGAAAAATGAAACACTTAAGGATAGTCCCAGTTTTAACAATATTCTTTATATTATTTTCTTGTGCAAAAGATGAATCTGTTAACAACACTCCTGTAGCAGATTTTACATATACTGACAAAGTAGATGAGTTTAAACTGACAAATAAGTCTACCGACCCGGATGAAGACCCTCTTACTTATACCTGGTCATGCAATTCGGATTTAATAAGACTTACTAGTACAACTCAAGAAAATAATAGTTTTAAGCTTCCTGAATTAACCGAATCAGCTGATATTACTATTCAGTTAACTGCAAATGACGGACTGGAAGAAAATACAATAAGCAAAAATATTACACTTCCTGTTTTTACAGAAAGCCGTGTAATTGGCCTCGGGCATGAAATACAATTAGAAAAAAGCAATAATGTTAACTATGATTGGTATATTGATCAAATGAATACTGGAACTCATGCAAATAGTAATTGCGGCCCATCATCGGTAACAATGGCTATTAAATGGACAGATGAAACTTTTAACAAAACGACTGCCGATGCGAGAAACACGTGTAGACCGGAAGGTGGCTGGTGGTATACTAATGATATTGTTAAGTACCTTAATGATTATAACATTTATAATAAAACTATAGATTTTACAAACACGAATGTAGTAGTAAATGAAATTGATAACGGCAATATAGCCATTATATGCCTTGATATGTTTTACATTACCTACCAAAAGAAGAATAGTTGGCATGTAGATAAATTTTACCAAACATCCAATACAGGCTGGGGTCATTTTATTATAATTAAAGGATACAAACAAGTTGATGGTAATATCTTTTTCGAAGTTTACGATCCCAATAGCTATGGCAATAAATATAACGATCTCACCTTAAAAGGTATTGACAGGTATTACAGAAACAATGATATAATTACTGCAACAAAAGATTGGTGGCCATATGCAATCATTGTATCCCGTAATTCTTTCTCAAAATCAGAAGGAATAGATATACGTACTATTAAACATAACTATGGATTCTAAATTCTTTGAAAAAGATTAGTAGTTTAGTATAATAGTGAGTGCAAGAAAACTAAGTGTCAGATAAGAACTTAGTTTACGATCTTTATAAGAATACAATTAAAAATCACCAACTTACAACATAGGTGCATTTATTTGCCCCTTTGCTCCTACATCCTTCAAAAACAACTTCTTTACAATCTAATTTTGAATTTGCAGGCATAAACTTTTTAGCAACCGCTTTAATAATACCTCTATCCAATGCACAAGGGTATGGATTTTCGCAAACCATAGTAATTTCCCTATCCCCCGTCTTTTTATAATTGTAATGACCTATTCCTTCACTCATTTTCCCTGTTTCCGGATCAAATAAGGGAGTCTCATTATATCTATGATTCATATGATATGCAATATCAATTGAAGCCATAACACTTTCAATTGTTTTTATATCCGGAGGCCATTCTGCATTTTCAGGAATTGTTTGACCAATACTTATTAATGTTTTCTCGCCAATTTTTACAGAAATTTCTTTAAATGCATCAAGCCAGGCTTGTTGTGAATACCACTTATCAGGTTCAGGATTATTAATCCCATTCTTAGCTAATATACCTTTAGCTGATTTCTCAAATCCTTTCATACCTGAAAGAACAGATAAAATTGTTTTACCATTAACTTCAATGTTTTTCTTAAAAGCTTTAAATTCTGCCATAATTAATCAATGTATTATTGTCTGTTAAACAAATATATTAATTAAACCTCTTAAAGTCAATTAAATATTTCATACACAATTACATGTATTTTGTGTCTAATGGACAGGGAAAAAAGTTACAGGAGAGCATTGGGGTTATGTAATGCTTAAAAACGGTTCTCTAACTCTTAAGGATAACAAAATTGTAGGTGGAGAATTTAATATCGATATGAATAGCCTAAATTGCAAAGATTTGGAAGATGCTGAATGGAATGGAAAATTGGTTGGACACTTAAAATCTGATGACTTTTTTGGTGTCGAAAAATTTCCATTATCAACTTTAATAATTAAAGAAACTACTTCCAATAAAGATGGGGAGACTGATCTTAAAGGAGAATTGACAATTAAAGGTATAACCCGTCCAGTTTCTTTTACAGCAAAGAAAGTTGAGAATACCTTTTTGGCTTCAATAACAGTGGACCGTACTAAATATAATGTACGTTATGGCTCCGGTAAATTCTTTGAGAATCTAGGAGATAATATGATTTATGATGATTTTACTTTAGAAATAAAAGTTGTCCTTGATAATTAAAATAAAAGATGTATCCAAAAGAAAAACAGATATCTAAAAAGATACCTGTTTTTTAATATATTAATTCAACCCTAAGTCAATTTCTTTTCCAATTGCAAAAATAAAATTACCGGTTGCTACATCAACTAAAATTTCACCGTCACAATTTGGGTGAAACTCATAAAACACGTGTCCAAATACAATTTCACTATTATTACTTGAAGTTGCCACTTCCACATCTTGCATAAAAACGTATCCACTTGTAGGGTTTCTTAAACAATCACCAGAAAAATCGACGTTAAGCATTGCCATTTGCAATACTCCGGCAGATGACTCTACTTGATAATTTTCAGCAGAAATAGCTTGCTGCCCTCCGGATATTTTAAACTCATCATCTAATAGATTATCGTATGTATCATTATGATAAACATCTATTATCCATGCATCTTGTGATATTGCAACACTTACACCCTCTTTATCAATTGTTCTTTGATTATTTAGTTTTTTCAGACTTTCATCAATTTCTTCCTGAGTTAGATCAATTCCAATATCTTGATTTGAACCCAGGTTAATATCCATAGAAGCATATATTGCAGTAACTTTTTCATCATCAAATACAACCGGGAAAACAACAACATTTTGAAGTTTAAAACTACCAGAAACAATATCCATATTTGTAAAAAACACGGATACTAATGCAGTATTTTGATCTGACTGAATATAAGCAATTACCATTTGTTCATAAGTATCACCTTTAAATTTATAAGGATAATCTACACTGGTATCTACATATAATATTTTAGCACTTTTTTGTTTTTCAGATTTTGTATCTGGAATATATAAACCTTTCATGTCCATTACAACTAACGATGCAGCATAACCAACAGGAATAACAGTTTTTATTGTTTGGGTAACCGGACTTACCGGAGGGTCATGAAACCAATTATCAAGTGGATTATTAAGTTCTTTTTTTCTACATGAAACGTTAATGATCAGTAAAAGAATCGTTATATACTTTAATATTTTCATGACTAATTAAATTTGTTTCGTAAATTTGTATACATAAATTATACCAACTAAGTTTCATCTGTATATAATTTATTTTTCAATTACCATGGAACCCTTATATTTTATTCATATCCTTGTTGTGAACGATAGTGCATGAAGGTTTCATATTATCATTTTATTAACTTTAATTACAAATTATATTATGAAAAAAACTTATAAGATCTCATTACATTTATTAGTAGTAATTGGAGTTGTTCATTCTGCTCTGACTCCTTTATTTTATGATACGCTGAATATTGACGCTCTTTGGTTTTTTGGAAGCGGACTTTGTTACGTTTTTATGGGACTATATAACCTTGCTGCAATAAAGGTTAAAATTAAGAGTATTTTTAATATTGCTATTGCGCTAAATTTTATAGCAACAATATTTACAATAGCAATAACTTATATCTTAAAAGAACCTCAGGCATATATTGCTCTTGTATTAGTAATATTTATATTTTTTAATAGCTTATTTATAAGAAACTAACTCAAATAAACTTTTTTTCGATAAACTGAGATCAAATAAAAGGCTATTCCGGTTTGATAGCTGTATCAAGTTGGAATTTATATTTAAACATTTCATTTTTAAGGCAAACAGAATCTTTATCAATCTCCAAGGTTGAACGCAATTCTAAAATATAGATATTAGAATATCCAATTTGATTCAAAAGTGATTTAGCCTTAACAGACTCAGAAATATCATCTGAATATATTATAACTTTATCACCCCTATCCAACAACCTTCTATTAGTTCTTTTAAGTAAATCAGGAAATTCAATATTTACAGCGTACTGCATATGCTTGTTTATATATGTATCTGCATCTCTTATATCTCTTATATCTATTATAGTATAATCAATCTCGCCTTCTAACTCCAGATGTGATAAATAATAGTTCGTATCCAAAGACAGTTCAAATGTTTCTTCTACAGAATGCGAAAAATAATTTCTATTATATATTCTAATGCCTATAATTAATATTATTACCGTAATAAAAAAAATTACAAATTTAAGCTCTTCAAATATCTTCATCCAATATTATTTTATTAATTACAACCTCCATTTAATTGTTCTTCTTCCATACGTTTTGCCTCCAAGAATTGTACTTTTAAGCTATCTGGCAAACTATTAAATTGGGTAAATAATTTGCGTGCCTTAAAACGAATCTCAAAAAGTACACTTTCCTTCGGAGAAATTCTTTTCCCGGTAAATTTACTTTCCATAACCGTTTTATACCAATTATTTAACCCTCCTGCCATAATATAATTATTTTTATATCCTAAACGTGAAGTCAAACACCATGCATTTGCAGAAAGTATGTCACCATTCGCATAAAAAACGTTCTTTTTTTCGTTTTGATTAATATAGCCCTCCCAATTCTCATTTAACAAACTTGTATACGGTATATTTATTGAACCCGGGATATTAAAAGCTTTGTAATCTTCTGACGAACGCAAATCAATAATTTGAATTGTTGTATCTTCATTTACAATGTATCGTGCTAACCTGTCGACAGAAATAGAATAACTATTATCCATAAATTTACTTAAGAGTTCATTTGGATTTAATTCGTTTATTGATTTTTTCATTGAAGGTAATAGTACCAAGATAACACCAAGAATAATCAGTAGTATTGAAAACTTTACCCTATAGTTCATCATATTATTAAAGTTCATTAGTTATATCTGGCCTGCTATATTTCTTTTCAGCCAATTCTGCAATCCAAAACATACCAACCGCAGCAATTATTAATATCAATGTAAATAATCCTGAGGATATTCCTAACCATTCATTTATTTTAACCGGGCCCTTAGAATATGCATTTGAAAATTCCTCAATATAAGGATAAACCTCAGCAAATAAAAAAGCCCCGACAAGACCTCCAAAAAGAAAAACGAATGCATCAATTTTCCCAATAGAAGCAGCACTAATTCCTGTTCCGGGGCAAAATCCTCCCATAATAAATCCACCACCCATTATCACCCCTCCCACTATTGCTGCACCTATATAATAATGATTAACATAAACCATATTTAAATCGAGTAATCCAAAATAGCTCATAAACTGTGCTCCAATAAGAGCCACAATAGCTGCAGTGAAAAATACTTTTAAAACGGTTGTATCATAACCGTAAAACATTCCAACTAATTTACGACTCGATGAAAATCCTGCTTGTTCCAACGCAAACCCGAATCCTGTACCTATTAAGAACCCAATTAAAAGGTTAATCCATTGTGGTAAATCTTGTGATAATATTACTGGCCCCATATCTATATCCAATTTTTTCTGAAAAACCATGCAAACATATATGCCGAACCAAAAATAGCAATCATGGTAACGAATCCTGCTGTTGAAAGAATTGCCATTCCTGAAAGAGCTGCGCCACTGGTACAACCACGTGCTAATTGTGCTCCAAACACAAAAAATACTCCACCAAGGAATGCAAATATTAATCTTTTACGAATCGATATTTTTGGAGATCTTTCAATTTTAAGCTTTAAACGTCCTGAGATTGCCCCGGATATAAATCCTCCTGCCAATATTCCAATAACTTCAAAAACCAACCAATTATTAAGCGGGCTTTTCTCATCTTTGAAATAATTCCTATAATATGTTGATTCATTAACATGATCCTGACTTAAAGATCCAACAACAGAGACTATGCAATATTTTAATCCTCCACTTGCTCCTAATCCTCTTCCTGAAAAATACATAGCTAATAATAAAACTAAACCTAATACTACCCCTGCCAAATAGGGATTCATATATTTCTTTTTACTCATATATAATTAGTTCATAGATTATGTAGCAATATATATAAAATAAGAATACAAGTATCGATATTCATCATTCAATTTATGTCAACAAATACAGGCATAGCTAAAAGAACATAACCACCGTCAAAGACGGTGGTTTTTCAAGTTAAATTAAACAATATGTTT
>DAOVYZ010000052.1 GCA_030635365.1 Bacteroidales bacterium | reverse complement strand
GGAATTGCGGGAAGAAATGGAAAATCTTCAACTTCAGAAAAATACTCATCAGATAACGAACCCTATGAGAATAAGACACGTTAGGCGAAATATTGCCAGGGTTAATACATTGATGAATGAATATAAATCGGGAATTCGCTCAAAAAAAGCAGAAAAAAAGCAGTAGGAGCTTAGATGGAAATTAAACGTGGATTAAGAAAAAACAGAATTGGGACTGTTGTAAGTAATAAAATGGATAAAACTATAACGGTTTCGGTTGAGAGACGTGTTAAGCATCCGGTTTATGGAAAAATTGTTAGAATGACCACAAAGCTTACTGCACATGATGAAAAAAACGAATGTAATGAGGGTGATAAAGTTCGAATTATGGAAACTCGCCCGCTTAGTAAGAATAAACGCTGGCGTTTAGTAGAAATAATTGAACGGATTAAATAATAAGGGTGCGAAATGATTAAAGAGTATACGCGTCTTGTGGTTGCAGACAATTCCGGAGCAAAAAGTGTCAGTTGTATCCGGTTATTAGGTGGATCGGGCAGGAGATCTGCTACAATTGGCGATAAAATTGTTGTATCGGTTAAAAATGCGATCCCAGGCGGCAACGTAAAAAAAGGTGAAGTATCTAAAGCAGTTATTGTTAGAACTAAAAAAGAAATAAGACGTCCTGATGGATCATATATTCGATTTGATGAAAACGCTGCCGTGTTGATAGATGATCAAAATGAACCAAGAGGAACGCGTATATTTGGACCGGTAGCACGGGAATTAAGAGATAAAGAATATATGAAAATAGTTTCACTTGCTCCTGAAGTATTATAATTAAGGCGGGAAGATATAAAAATGAAAGTAGTAAAAAACGATAATGTAAAAATACTAAGTGGTAAATACAGAGGCAGTACCGGTAAAGTATTAAAAGTTTTTAGAAAAAATAGCAGAGTAATAGTCGAAGGCGTGAATATTATAAAAAAGCACACGAAACCTTCTCAAAAAAATCAACAGGGTGGAATAATTGAAAAAGAAGCGCCAATAAATGTATCAAATGTTATGGTAATCTGTGGCAAGTGTAATCTTCCTACACGTATCGGCTTTAAAATTTTAGAAGATGGTTCTAAAGTAAGAGTATGTAAAAATCAGGAATGTGGAGAAATAATTTCTAATTAAAGGTTTCCGGGGTAGAAAATGGCAGAATATGTTCCAAGAATGTTAACAAAATATAAAAAAGAAGTTGTACCATATTTAATGAAAAAATTTGGGTACAAAAATATTAATCAAGTCCCAAAAATTGAAAAAATCAATCTTAATATGGGAGTTGGTGAAGCAAAACAAGATGCTAAATTGTTAGAAAATTCAATTGCGGATTTAGCACAAATTAGCGGTCAAAAACCATCGATAACTACGGCTAAAAAGGCAATTTCTAATTTTAAATTAAGGGCAGGCATGCAGGTTGGTTGCAAAGTGACATTAAGAAGCCAAAGAATGTATGAATTTTTTGATCGTTTTATTGGTGTTGCTATTCCAAGAATAAGAGATTTTCGTGGATTATCCGAGAAATCATTTGATGGACGTGGAAATTATTCAATGGGAATTAAAGAGCAATTAATTTTTCCTGAAATTAATGTAGATAAAATTGATAGAATTCGTGGTATGGATATTACTGTTGTAACAACAGCAAATACAGATGAAGAAGCATTTGAATTGTTAAAAGCAATTGGAATGCCATTTAAAAAACTGGATTAAATGTAAGGGGTATTGTCTTGGCAAAGAAAAGTATGATTGTTAAAGCAAATCGTAAAAAAAAATTTAAAGTAAGAGAATATAATCGATGTAAAAGATGCGGAAGACCCCGTTCGTATTTAAGAAAATTTGGGTTGTGTAGAATTTGTTTTAGAGAATTGTCTTTAGCCGGTGAAATTCCTGGTATAACAAAGGCAAGCTGGTAATTTAAATTAGGAGTAAAGTAATGTCGGTATCAGATCCTATAGCTGATTATTTAACAATTATAAGAAACGGTTTAAAAGCCGGTTTTAAATATGTAAATGTTCCTGCATCAAATATTAAGCGGCAGATTACCCGTTTATTATTAGACCAGGGATATATAAAAAAATATATAATTATTGAAGATGGCAAACAAAACTTGATTCGTATTTGGTTAAAATATGATAAAGAGGGAAACCCAGCTATTAATACAATTAAACGTATTAGTAAACCGGGTCGGAGAGAATATGTAGGTTCGGATAGTCTCCCCAGGGTTAAAAATAATCTGGGTGTTGCTGTATTAACTACCTCTAAAGGTATTATGACAGCGAGAGAAGCTCTTCGAAAACACATTGGTGGAGAGGTTCTTTGTTATATTTGGTAAATTGAAATCTTAAGGAGATTAAAGAATTGTCACGAATTGGTAAATTACCGGTTGTAATACCTGAAAAAGTTGAAGTTAGTTTGGAAAATAATTTTTTGGTGTGTAAAGGTCCAAAAGGCGAACTAAATCGAAAATTACATTCAGATATGGATATTAAAATTGAAAATGCTGAAATAATTGTGAAACGCCCCAGTGATTCAAAAGAACATAGGTCTTTGCATGGATTAACACGTTCACTAATTTTTAATATGGTAAATGGTGTTTTTGAAGGATATACAAAACGCATGTTGATCGAAGGGGTTGGATACAAAGCAGAATTGAAAGGGAAAAAACTATTATTGACTTTAGGCTATTCCCATCCAATTCTGATGACTTTTCCTGACAATGTTTCAGTCAAATGCCCATCACCAACTGAAATTATAGTTGAAAGCTCGGATAAAGAATTAGTGGGCATGGTTGCAGCTAAAATAAGAAGTTTTCGAAAACCTGAACCTTATAAAGGAAAAGGTATTCGATATCATGATGAATATGTTCGTCGTAAAGCAGGTAAAACAGGCGCATAAAAGATTATAAAAAGGTTAGTGAAATGAGAAGAAAAAGAAAATCTGGAATATTGGGATCTACAGAAAAACCAAGGTTGGTTGTGTTCCGCAGTTTAAAATATATATATGGTCAAATTATTGATGATTCAAATCATAAAGTTTTAGCATCAATATCGAACTTAAGTAAATCTGCGGTTTCTGAAGTAAAAAAAGCGAAATCAAAAACAGAAGCCAGCAAATTACTCGGTAAATTCCTTGGAGAACAAGCAGTAAAGAGTAAAATTAACAAAGTTGTTTTTGATAGAAATGGTTTCGTTTATCAAGGTCGTATCAAAGCGTTTGCCGAGGGTGCCCGTGAAGGTGGATTGAAATTCTAAAATTAAGGAGATAAGATTTGACGAGTATTATTAATCCGGCAGAATTGGATTTAAAGGAAAAAGTTGTACAAATAAATCGTGTTGCTAAAGTTGTTAAGGGTGGTAGAAGATTTTCATTTAACGCAATAATAGTCGTAGGTGATGGCAATGGTCATGTTGGAATCGGCTTAGGAAAAGCACGGGAAGTGGTGAGCGCTATCGCAAAAGGAACTGAAAAAGCAAAAAAAAGTATCGTCCATGTACCGTTAGTAAATGGCACTATTCCCCATCCAATTGAATCAAAATATGGCGCAGGAGTTGTGCTTCTAAAACCAGCTTCTCCCGGAACCGGAGTAATTGCCGGTGGCCCGGTTCGTGCGGTATGTGAAGCGGTCGGAATTCAAGATATTCTCACAAAATCGTTAGGATCGGCTAATCCGCATAATGTAACTAAGGCGACATTTACTGCCCTATCCTCGCTGATGGAGGTAAGTAGTCAGGCGCAAAAAAGAGGATTAAAAGTTTCTGAAGTTTACCGCGGATAAAAAATATTAAGGTATATACAATGGCTAAAGAATCACAAAAAATAAAAATTACACAAATTAAAAGTATTATTAACCGGCACAACAAGCAGAAAAACACTATTGCAGCTTTAGGATTGCGAAGAATCCATCACAGTGTTGTTCACACAGCGACTCCGCAAATATTAGGAATGGTTAATAAAGTAAAACACTTGGTAAAAACTGAAGAAATAAATTAGGATGAAAAAATGGATTTAAGTACTCTTAAGCCTGCAGAAGGCGCAACAAAAGATCGTAAAAGAATTGGTCGAGGTGAAGGATCCGGTCAGGGAGTTATGGCAGGACGTGGTCACAAAGGTTATGGATCAAGATCAGGATCAAAAAAACGGTCATGGTTCGAAGGTGGACAAATGCCTTTGCAAAGACGATTACCAAAATTTGGTTTTACAAATATATTCAGAAAACAATATCAGGTAGTGAATGTTGGTTCATTAGAAAATCTGGCAAGTAAAAAAGAAATAACCCATGAAGTTTTATTAGCGAATGGATTGATTCGTAAAAAACGCCTTCCAGTCAAAATATTGGGCGAAGGTGAGCTTACCGTAAAATTAACTGTTAAAGTTGATGCGGTTAGCAAAACGGCAAAGGAAAAAATTGAAAAAGTCGGAGGCAGCGTCGTCTTATCATGATTTTAAACACTTTTAGAAATATCTTTAAAATCGCAGAACTGAGAAAAAGGTTACTTTTCACCTTAGGTATCCTGGTCGTTTGTAGAGTAGGAACTCATGTAGTAACACCCGGAATAGATACGGCAGTTTTGGCAGAGGGATTTAAACAACTCCAGGGAACACTTTTTGGTTTATATGATTTGTTTGCCGGGGGTGCATTTAGTAAGGCGGCTGTATTTGGCTTAGGCATCATGCCATATATCAGTGCTTCTATTATAATACAGCTACTCGGATCTGTAATCCCGTATTTTCAAAAATTACAGAAAGAAGGTGAAGGAGGCCGGAAAAAAATTATGCAATACACCAGGTATGGCACTTTAGCAATTTCTGGTATGCAGGCTTATGGTGTTGCAATATTTTTACAAAGTATACAATTACAAAATGGAATGCTTGCGGTACCTAACCAGGGATTGTCATTTATACTTATTACTATGATATCAATGTCTACTGGTACCATGCTCTTAATGTGGCTGGGAGAACAAATAGATGATCGAGGTGTTGGGAATGGCATTTCTTTGATAATCTTTATTGGAATTATTTCCAGATTGCCAAGCGCTCTTTTGGATGAATATGCTGTTTTTTCAAGTGGACAGCGCGGGCTATTGTTTGAACTTTTTTTACTTGCACTTGCCATGGTAATAATTGCATTTATTGTATTATTAACGCAGGGTACACGAAAAATACCTATTCAATATGCAAAAAGAGTTGTAGGAAGAAAAGTATATGGAGGTGTAAATACTCATTTTCCTATGAGAGTGAACACAGCCGGAGTTATGCCTATCATCTTTGCTCAGGCAATTATGTTTGTACCAAGTACAGCAATCACATTTTTTCCTGAAAGTGATTTTATGGATAGCGTAGCTCAGTTATTTTCTTATGATTCATGGTTTTACTGGATATTATATGGAGTGATGGTTGTATTTTTCACTTATTTTTATACTGCTATAGCATTAAATCCTGTTGATGTTGCTGACAATTTAAAAAAACAAGGTGGATTTATTCCAGGTGTGAGACCAGGGAAAAAGACATCGGAATTTTTAGATAATATATTAACCAGAATAACTTTGCCCGGATCGGTCTTTTTAGCACTTGTGGCAATTACTCCGGCATTTTTAGCTAAATATTTAGATATTCCTTATAATCTCGCCTCGTTTTTTGGTGGTACCGGTTTGCTGATTGTTGTAGGTGTAGCATTGGATTTTCTGCAGCAGGTAGAATCCCACTTGTTTATGCGGCATTATGATGGCTTTATGAAAAGTGGTAGAGTTAAAGGAAGACGAGGCTAACAGAAAAGTCAGCTATGATTTATTTGAAAACTAAAGATGAAATCAGCCGCATCAAAGAAAGTAATCAAATAATTGCTGAAGTTCTTTTACATATTAGAGATTTTATTAAACCTGGAATCTCGACGAAGGAAATTGACAAAGAAATTGAGAATTTCATCATAAGGAAAAAAGCAAAACCGGCTTTTAAAGGATTATATGGATTCCCGTCAAGCAGTTGTATCTCAATAAATGATGAAGTGGTACATGGAATTCCTTCAAAAAAAAGAATTCTTAAAAAAGGTGAAATTATCGGAATTGATGTTGGTGTAGAATTAAATAATTATTTTGGCGACTCAGCTTTTACTTTTGAGGTTGATACTGTTTCGCTTGAAGTTAAAAAATTGTTAAAAGTAACAAAAGAAAGTTTGGATTTGGGAATTGAACAGTGTAATGCAGGAAAAAAATTGGGAGACTTAGGTAACGCTGTTCAAAAACATGTAGAGTTAAATAAATTTAATGTAGTTCGTGAAATGGTTGGCCATGGAGTCGGACGTAAAATTCATGAAGATCCACAGGTACCAAACTATGGCAAACCCAATCAGGGGCCTGAGATGAAAGAAGGAATGGTTTTGGCAATAGAGCCCATGGTGAATATGGGATCACACGAAGTGTATATTGCAAATGACAAGTGGACAGTAAAAACAAAAGATGGTTCATATTCAGCACATTTCGAACATTCAGTAGCAATTACGGCAAATGGTCCTGAGATTTTATCACAACTAAATGGAGTGTAACATTTGGCAAAAGAAGAATCAATAAAAGTTGATGGAATTATTAAAGAAACACTTCCAAATGCTACGTTTATTGTTAAACTGGATAGTGGGCATGAAGTATTGGCTCATATTTCAGGAAAAATGAGAATGCATTTTATTAAAATATTGCCAGGCGATAAAGTTAGTTTGGAATTGTCACCTTATGATCTGACACGAGGACGAATTACATATAGATATAAATAATTTATTGAATAAAGGAATACCCGCATGAAGGTTCGTGCATCTGTAAAGAAAATATGTGATGGCTGCAAAATTATTAAAAGACGCGGTGTCATAAGAGTGATATGTAGTAAAAATCCGAAACATAAGCAACGTCAAGGCTAATAATCTGTAATTTTAAGGAGGCGAAGTGGCACGTATTGCAGGAATAGATTTACCCAAAAACAAAAGAGTTATTATTGGATTAACGTATATTTATGGAATTGGTAAATCTTCAGCGAAAAAAATATTAGAAGAAGCAAAGGTTGATGAAAATATTCGTGTAAGTGATCTTGATGATGATCAAACAAAAAAGATCAGGACCATAATTCAGACAAAATTCAAAGTTGAAGGAGCTCTCAAGTCTGAAGTTAACATGAATATTAAACGATTAATGGACATAAATAGTAACCGAGGCTATCGTCACCGCAGAGGATTACCAGTTCGTGGTCAAAAAACAAAAACAAATGCACGAACAAGAAAAGGTAAAAAAGGTCTGTTGGTGGTAAAAAATAATTCTTAGCAGGAGGAATAAATTGGCTGCACCTAAAAAAGGCAAAAAAACAAAAAAGAAAGAACGTGTTGACGCTCAAGGCAAAGCACATATAAAGGCTTCATTTAATAACACTATTATCTCTTTATCAGATTTATATGGTAATGTTATTTCATGGGCTACAGCAGGAAAAGCCGGTTTTAAAGGTTCCAGAAAGAATACTCCGTTTGCTGCTCAGCTAGCAGCAGAAGGTGCTGCGAAAGAAGCTATGGAACTTGGATTAGCAAGAGTTGATGTAGAGGTAAAGGGACCCGGGTCAGGAAGGGAAGCGGCAATTCGTTCCCTACAAGCTGCAGGATTGGAGATATCTTCTATAAAGGATATAACCCCTATCCCACATAATGGTTGTCGTCCACCTAAAAGAAGACGTGTTTAATTATTAACTAAGTAATTTGGAGTATTGTTAATGGCAAGATATACTGGTCCAGTATGTAAATTATGCAGGAGAGAAGGAGAAAAATTATTTCTTAAAGGGAACAGATGTGCTACTGTTAAATGTTCATTTGAAAAGAAAAGTTACGCTCCTGGTCAGCATGGTGTTTCACAAAGAGTTAAAATTTCAGAATATGGAATTCAGCTGAGAGAAAAGCAAAAAGTTCGTAAAATTTATGGAATATTGGAAAAGCAATTTCGCAATTATTTCCGGAATGCAGAAAGATTAAAAGGTGTTACTGGTGAGAACTTATTAAAACTACTTGAAAGCCGTTTTGATAACACTATTTTTAGACTTGGTTTTGCCCAATCTCGTAATCAGGCAAGACAATTGATTCTGCATCGTCATTTCCAGGTAAATGGCAAACTTGTAGATATTCCTTCTTATTTATTAAAACCCGGCGATGTTATTACGATAAAAGAAAAAAGCAGAAGGTTGATAGTTGTTCATGAGTCTATGCAACGAGTCAGAGATGAAGATATGTATCCATGGCTGACTTTAGACAAAGCGAAAATGGAAGGATCATTTAAAGATATTCCAGATAGAGGTGATATTCCTGTTCAAGTTCAGGAAAATTTAATTGTTGAATTATATTCTAAATAAATAATAAAAAAGATAGGTTTGTAAATGAGTATGAGTACCTTACAAATGCCTGAGCGCATTGAGATGGAAGAGTCAACTTATAGCAACACTTTTGGACGATTCATTGTTATGCCTTTAGAAAAAGGTTACGGGGTTACCATAGGTAACACTTTTAGACGAGTCTTAATTTCTTCTCTTCAAGGAGCTGCTATAACTGGTATACGTGTAGATGAAATTCTTCATGAATTCACAACTATTCCAGGTGTATTTGAAGATGTTACTGAAATTATACTGAACTTAAAACAAGTACGTCTAAAATTATTAAATAAGAAACTAGAAAGAATTGTAATTCCGGTTAAAGGTCCGGGAAAGTTGACAGGGGCAGACCTTCAAAAGATTAGTTCAGAACTAGAAATACTAAATCCTGACAAGCATATTGCTACACTCAATGAAGAAGCTGATTTTGATTTTGAACTTAGGTTAGGCAGAGGTCGTGGTTATGTTCCGGCTGAAGAAAATAAAATTGTTGATCAACCTATTGGTCTGATACCTATTGATTCAATATTTTCACCTATACTTAATGTCAAATATCATGTCGAAAATACTCGGGTAGGACAAAGAACTGACTTTGAAAAACTGATAATTGAAATTGAAACTGATGGTAGTATAACCCCTGATGACGCTTTGACTTTCAGCGGTAAAATCCTAAAAGATCATGTTCAATTATTCATTAATTTTGATATCGAACCTGAAGAGGAAGAGGTAAGTGAAGTTGATGAAGAAATTCTCAGGATTAAAAAATTATTGAGAATGAGTGTTGATGAATTAGAGTTATCAGTACGTTCGCATAATTGCTTAAAAGCTGCAAATATAAAAAATATTGGTGATTTAGTTAGAAGAGATGAACCGGAAATGTTAAGATTCAGAAATTTTGGTAGAAAATCTTTAACGGAAATAAATAAGATACTGGAAGAACGTGGTCTTCATTTTGGAATGAACATAGAAAAATACATGAAAAATGATGAAAAATAGAACCTGGTAAGAAAGAGAGAATCAAGATGCATAACAAAATAAAGGGAAGAAAACTTGGTAGAACAGCAAGCCACAAAAAGGCTTTGTTACGGAATTTAGCGAATCAATTGTTTGAGCATAAAGAAATCAAGACAACTACTGCTAAAGCTAAAGAAGCCAGGTCCTATGTTGAGAGATTGATCACCTATGCAAAAAAAGGAGATGTTCATCATCGTCGGCTGGCATTTGCATTCTTACGAAATAAACAAATTATCAATACTCTTTTTGATGAAATAGCACCCGTGTATTCTGACCGACAAGGCGGTTATACTCGTGTTGTCAAATTGGGTAGAAGAAGCGGTGATGCTGCTCCAATATCATTATTACAACTAGTAGATTTTGAAAAATTAGGTGAGTCAGCCAAGAAAAAAACTGATAAGAAAAAGGATAAAACACCAGAGAAAAAAACAGACGAACGAATTTCCGATAAAGATAAACCTGTAAAAGCTGTAAAAGAAGAAGTCGTAAAAGAACCAGAGAAGAAAATTGAAGAAGTTGATGAAAAAGTAGAAAAGGAAGAACTTATTGAATCTGAGGTAAAGGAAGAAACGAAGCCAATACAGGAGGAAACTGGCGAACAGTCAGAGGAAACAGAAGAAGAAAAGGATAAAGATAAAAAAGAATAATAAAAAAGCGGCTGATAGCCGCTTTTTTTGTTTTAACTTGAATATACCTGCTAATATATTAATACAACATTCCCAGTTTTCGTATTATATTCTAATTACCAAGATTGATAAAAATAAGTGATTTTGTTAAGGTGAATTTATCAATGTTGCAATAATTGAAACACTTTTATAAATTTTCGTAATCTTATAAAAAATAAACACATAATTAAAGAAAATATAATAATTTGATTTCTAATCTGCTTCTTGTATTGAAATAAAATAGAAAATGTAAAAGCTTTAATTCTTTTTATATAGATTAAGGAAACAATTATTTTCAATTTTTAATAAAAAAAATAATATTATTGCCGATAGTCTATATAAAAATAAATACTTAAGGTAGATAAAATTCGAATATAACCGGCAAAATGTATTCTAATTTCGCTGGAGAAATGAATGATCAAAGAAATTCGGGCGCCAAGAGGTACAAAAATAACATGTAAATCCTGGCATCAGGAAGCAGCAATGAGAATGTTGATGAATAATCTGGATCCGGATGTTGCTGAGAATCCTGCAGAATTAGTAGTATATGGAGGATCAGGTAAAGCAGTAAGAAACTGGGAATCTTTTGAAGCTGTTATCAATTCGCTTAAACAGTTAGAGAATGATGAAACACTTCTTATTCAATCTGGGAAACCAGTAGGTATATTACAAACACATAAGTACTCTCCAAGAGTCTTAATCGCAAATTCCAATCTTGTGCCTGAATGGGCAAATTGGGAGCATTTTCGATCTTTGGAAAAGTTGGGTCTGATAATGTACGGTCAAATGACAGCTGGTAGCTGGATATATATTGGAACTCAAGGAATCTTACAAGGCACATATGAAACGTTTGCTGCCTTAGCAAAACAATTTCCAAAACAGGATTTAACAGGTAAATTGGTTGTTACTGCTGGACTAGGAGGGATGGGTGGAGCACAACCTCTTGCAGTTACTATGAATAATGGTGTAGTACTTACGGTTGAAGTAGATAGAAATAAGATTTTACG